>JAXDQN010000110.1:0-6491 GCA_034667865.1 Gammaproteobacteria bacterium | reverse complement strand
TGTTGCAGGCCGCGGCGGCGTTGAATGCCAGCGGTCCGGTGCTGTATGCCACGGGCGAGGAGTCGCTCAAGCAAGTGGCGCTGCGTGCGCGGCGCTTGGGCCTCGAAGCCGCGACCGCGCGACTGATCACCGAAACCTGCGTGGAGGACGTGGTGGGCGCAGCCAGCAGTCTCGGCGCGCAAGTGCTCATCGTCGATTCGATTCAAACCATGCACTCCGAGCGCGTCGACGCCGCTCCCGGCGCCGTCTCGCAGCTGCGCGAGAGCACCGCTGAACTGGTGCGATTCGCCAAGGCCAGCGGCACCGCCGTATTGCTGGTGGGTCATGTCACCAAGGAAGGGCAGATCGCAGGTCCCAGGGTGCTCGAGCACATGGTCGACACCGTGCTCTATTTTGAAAGCGACACTGGCAGCCGCTATCGCGTGTTGCGTTCGGTGAAGAATCGTTTCGGGGCGGCCAATGAGATCGGCGTGTTCGCCATGGTCGAACAGGGTCTGCGTGAAGTCACCAATCCGTCCGCAATTTTTCTGTCGCGCCATGCCGAGCCGGTGCCGGGCAGCGTGATCACCGTGATGCGCGAGGGCACGCGCTCGCTGTTGATCGAGGTGCAGGTCTTGGCCGACGCCAGCCTCGGCAGCAACCCGCGTCGCGTGGCCGTAGGCATCGATGGCAATCGGCTTACCATGCTGCTGGCGGTGGCGCATCGTCACGGCGGCCTGCTGCTGCATGGGCAGGACGTATTCGCGAATGTGGTCGGCGGTGTGCGCATGGCGGAGACCGCCGGCGATCTGGCGATCGTCATGGCCGCACGCTCCAGTCTCGAGAATTCGCCGGTGCCGCATTCCATGATCGTATTCGGCGAACTTGGGTTGGCCGGCGAAATACGGCCTGTGCCGTTCGGCGAAGAGCGCTTGCGCGAAGCCGCCAAGCATGGCTTCAAGTCGGCCATCGTCCCGGAAGCCAACGTGCCGCGCCGCCCGCCCGAGGGCATGACGGTGCGCGGGGTGAGCCGCCTGAATCAAGCCTTGGACCAGGTACGCGAGTGAGATCGCGCCCGGCGCGTTACGGCGCGGTGGGCTCGGGCGGACGAATGCGCACGGTCTTGATGGCGTTATCGCCGGTTTGCAGCACCTCGAGCATGTAGTCGGCCAGTTTCAGCGTCGTCCCGGGCTCGGGAATCGTCTCGAGGAATTCGACGATCAAGCCGTTCAGCGTCTTCGGCCCATCGGTGGGCAGATTCCAGCGCATCGATCGATTCAGTGCGCGAATGGTGGCCGAGGCATTCGCGACAAAGCTGCCGTCGGTCTCGGCATGCACGTCCTTGTGCATCATGGTGGCCGGATCGGTGGTGAATTCGCCGACGATCTCCTCCAGGATGTCCTCGATGGTCACCAGTCCTTGAATATCGCCGTACTCGTCGACCACGAAAGCCATGCGCCGCTTGTTGCGCTGAAAGTTGAGCAATTGCGTATTAAGGGTGGTGCCCGACGGAATGAAATAGGCGTCGCGGGCCCGCGCCGCCTCGTTCAGCGTTTCCACATCCAGCAGTCCGCGCGCCAATTCGTGCACCACCTGCTTAATGTGCAATACGCCGATGATGCGGTCGATTTCGCCTTGATACACCGGCAGCCGCGTGTGCTGCACGCCGCGCAGTTGTTCCACGATTCGATCCCAGTCATCGTCGACATCGATGCCGACAATTTCATTGCGCGGCACCATGATGTCTTCCACCGTGGCGTTTTCCAGATCCAGAATGCTCACCAGCATCTGTTGGTGGCGCCTCGGGATCATGGCGCCGGCCTCCGCGACCACCGTGCGTAGTTCTTCGCTACTTAGAGAATTGGCGGCCCGCGTGCGCGGCACACCGAACAGCCGCAGCACGCCATTGGCCAGCAGATTGGTGGCCCAGACGAAGGGATACAGTACGAACAGCAGCGGCGTGTAGATGTAGGCTGCCGGCAATGCGAGGCGCTCCGGGTAGAGCGCGCCGAAAGTCTTGGGCGCCACCTCGCAGAAAATCAGCAACACGAAAGCAAGAATGGCGGCGCCGAAGGCCACCAGGAATTCGCCGCCGAGCCGCAGTGCGATGAAGCCGGCCAGCATGGGCGCGGCCACGTTCACCAAAGTGCTGAGCAGCAGGATCAATCCGATCAGCCGGTCGGGGTGCGCCAGCAACGCCTCCGCCAGCCGCGCGCCACGGCTGCCTTCGCTGGCGCTGTGCCGTAGGCGATAGCGATTCAGGCTCATCAACGCGGTTTCACTGCCGGCGAAAAACGCGGCGAGCACCAGCAATCCCGCCAACGCCCCGCACAACATACCGAGTGAGGGCTGGTTCACCTATCCCCAGTGCCGGCCGTAGAGGTATTCGAGCACGAACTTCACGCCGAAGTAAGCGACCGCCAAGATTCCGAAACCACTCAAGGTCCATTGCACCGCCGAGCGGCCGCGCCAGCCGAAGCGCCTGCGGCCGATGAGCAGCACGCCGAACACCAACCAGGCGATCAGCGACAGCACGGTCTTTTGAACCAAGTTCTGCGTAAACAAATTGGTCACGAAGAAAATGCCGGTGAACAGCGCCAGCGTCAGAAAACCAAAGCCGGCGCCGATCAGGCGAAACATGATCTTCTCGAGCGCATCGAGCGGCGGCAGGGCGCTGGGTAGATTCGACAAGCGCCGCATGCGCAGGCGCCGCTCCAGGAAAATCAACAACAGCGCCGTAACTGCAGCCCCAAACAACAGCGCCGCAGCGGCCATGGATAGCAAGATGTGCGCCGTCAGCTCCCAGCCCGATGCGGTAGCTTCCGCAAAATTGCTGCCTAAGCCGGTGACCGCGGCGCCGACCGCGGCGCTGGCCAGCAGCAACGCACCGAGGACGCGATTCTGCTTGTCGATCGACACCAGGCAGGCCAGCACCGCGAGAAACCAGCCCAACAGGGAGATGGCTTCGAGCAAGCCGATGGAGAATGCGCCATGCGCTCGCATCATGCTCATGATGGAGTCGCTGTGGCCGATGATGGCAACCAGTACGACCACCCAGGCGAACGGCTCGAAGCGCGGCTGGGCGGCGCTGCGCAACATCAGCCACGCGCCGGCAGCGTAGAGCACGAACAAAGTGATGGCGAGAATCACGGTTCGATTATAATACCGCACTATGTTTGACCGCCTTTCATCCAGTCTTGCAGCAGCGCTGAAGTCGCTTTCCGGCCGTGGCCGACTTACTGACGAGAACATCGCCGAGACGGTGCGCGAGGTGCGGCTGGCGCTGCTCGATGCCGACGTCGCGTTGCCCGTGGTCAAGAGTTTCACCGATGCGGTGCGCGCGCGCGCCGTCGGTGTCGAGGTCACCAAGAGCCTCACCCCGGGGCAGGCTTTCATCAAAGTGGTGCACGAGGAATTGACCCGGCTCATGGGCGAGCCCAGCACCGGGTTGAACCTGCGGGCACAACGGCCGGTGGTCGTCATGCTGGCCGGACTGCAAGGCGCCGGCAAGACCACGACCGCCGGGAAACTCGCGCGCTGGCTGATCGAGAAGCAGAACAAGAAAGTGCTCATGGTCAGCACCGACGTGTATCGCCCGGCGGCCATCCTGCAACTGCAAACGTTGGCGGCTCAGGTGGGGGCCGGCTTCTCACCCGCGCTGGCCACCGAATCGCCCGTCGGCATTGCCCAGCGCGCACTCACCGAGGCCAGTTTGCAGGCTTATGACGTACTGTTGCTGGACACGGCTGGACGTCTGCACATCGACGACGAAATGATGGCCGAGGTGAAGCAGCTGGAAGCGGCGATCCAGCCGCACGAACGCCTGTTCGTGGTCGACAGCATGGCCGGCCAGGATGCGGTGAACGCCGCCAAAGCGTTTAACGAGGCCCTGAGTTTGACCGGAGTGATTCTCACCAAGGCCGATGGCGATGCCCGCGGCGGCGCGGCTTTATCGGTTCGCCAGGTCACCGGCAGGCCGATATTGTTCGTCGGCACCGGCGAGAAATCCGAGGCCTTGGAGCTGTTCCAGCCCGAACGCATTGCCTCCCGCATCTTAGGGATGGGCGACGTGCTCTCCTTGGTGGAGCAGGTCCAGGACCAGGTCGACCAGGAAAAGGCCGAAAAACTCGCCAAGAAAATCTCCAAGGGCAAGTCATTCGACTTGGGCGACCTGCGCGATCAGCTCAGCCAGCTGCAGAACATGGGCGGCATGGCGGCTGTGCTCGACAAGCTGCCTGCCCAGTTGCAGGCCAACGCGGCGGCGGCGGCTGGCGCGGTCAATCCAAAGGCCCTCAAAAGACAGATGGGCATCATCGATTCCATGACCCCCAAGGAACGCCGGCGTCCCGACATGATCGATAACTCGCGCAAGCGCCGCATAGCAGCAGGGGCGGGGGTGCCCCTCCCGGAGGTCAACCGGCTGCTGAAGCAGTTTGACCAAATGCAGAAAACCATGAAAAAGATGGTCAAGGGCGGGATGCTGAAGAACATGATGCGCGGCATGGCCGGCCGGCTTCCCCCCGGCGGTTTCCGCCCCTAAAAAGTTGCCCTTAGCCCCTGATTGTCATTACAATTAGCGGCTAGGCTCTGCAAGGTGAATTAACGATGGTGACGATCCGATTGACTCGACGCGGCGGCAAGAAGACGCCGTTTTATCACGTTGTGGTGACCGACAGCCGCAAGCGACAGGGTGGCACGAGCCTCGAAAGCGTTGGCCTGTTCAATCCGGTGGCTCGAGGCGCCGAAGTGAAGCTGCGCTTGAACGTCGCCCGCATCGAACACTGGGTCAGCCAGGGCGCGCGCATGTCGGAGCGCGTCAAGTTCCTGCTCACCAGCTTCAAGAAGCAGGCCGCGTAGAACCGAGTTAAACCATGAAGAGGGCACGATGAGCGGCGGTGATTCATCGGCGCTCATCCAACTGGGGTTTGTCGGCGCGCCCTTCGGCGTGCGAGGTTGGGTCAAACTACGCTCACACACCGATCCTCCCGAACGCTTGCTGGAACACCGCAGTTTGCAGATTGGGCGCGAGGGGGCGTGGCGTACGTTTCGCATTGAGGCTTCCGGCAAAAGCGGAGGCGCGCTGACCGCCAAGCTGACGGGCATCGAGGATCGGGATCAGGCGGCTGCTTTGCGAGGCGCCGCAGTGTGTGTGCCGCGAGCGGAACTGCCGCAGCGGAACGACAAGGATTATTACCGCGCCGATTTGATCGGCTGCGAAGTGGTGAATTTGGCGGGCACGACCTTGGGTGTCGTGCAGCATTTCGTGGAGACGCCGGCGCAGGCCTTGATGGTGGTGCGCGGCGAGAACGAGTACTGGGTGCCGGCGGTGCCGCAGCACTTGCGGCGCGTGGATCTTCAGGCGCGTCGCGTGGTGGTGGACTGGGAAGCCTAGCCGATGCGTATCGCGGTGATCTCGTTGTTTCCGCAGATGATTCGCGAGGCGCTGAAAGTCGGCGTGGTTGGGCGGGCGCTGGAGCGCGGCGTGTTCGGGATCGAGTACAGCGATCCGCGTGACTACACCGCTGACGTGCATCGCACGGTGGATGACCGGCCCTACGGCGGCGGCCCCGGCATGGTGCTGAAGGTCGAGCCGATGCGCGCCGCGGTGCGCGCGGCGATGCGGGACATGCCGCCGGGCAGCAGGCGGGTTTATTTGGGCGCGGATGGCCGCAGGTTTGAGCAGGGCATGGCGCGCGAGGCCTGCGGCTGGCCGGGCTTGGTGCTGATCGCGGGCCGCTATGAAGGCGTCGATGAGCGCTTCATCGAGCAAGACGTCGATGAGTGCTGGTCGATCGGCGACTATGTGCTGTCGGGCGGTGAATTGCCGGCGCTGGTGGTGATTGACGCGATTGCGCGATTGCTCCCAGGAACCCTGGGGAGCGCCGAGTCCGCGGTTCAGGAGTCGTTTAGCGACGGCTTGGTGGACTGGCCGCATTACACGCGGCCGCCGAGTTTGGACGGGTGCGACGTGCCGGCGGTACTGGCCTCGGGCGATCACGCAGCGATTCATCGCTGGCGATTGCGTGAGGCGCTGGGACGCACCTGGCTGCGCCGCCCGGAACTGCTCGAGCGTCGCGGCATGAGCGATGAAGAACGGTTGTTGTTGGAAGAATTCAAGATCGAATGTACGAGGCAAGGAACATGAACAAGATCATCCAGGCATTGAACGGCGAACGCGCAACGCGCAAATTTCCGGAGTTCAATCCCGGCGATACCATCGTGGTGCAGGTCAAGGTGGTCGAAGGTGATCGCGAGCGCGTCCAAGCCTACGAGGGCGTGGTGATCGCCAAGAAGAATCGCGGCCTCAACTCGTCGTTCACGGTGCGCAAGATTTCGCACGGCGAGGGCGTGGAGCGCGTTTTCCAGACTTTCAGCCCGTCGATCAGCGAAGTCAGCGTGAAGCGTCGCGGCGCGGTCCGCCGCGCCAAGCTGTACTACCTGCGTGACCTGTCGGGCAAGGCTGCGCGCATCGACGAGAAGATCTGAGCGACTAAATGACCCTCGGATCCGCG
>JAXDQN010000109.1:0-12183 GCA_034667865.1 Gammaproteobacteria bacterium | reverse complement strand
CCGTGCGGGCGCCCAACAATCTCGAGTACCGCCTGTTCCTGCGCAACGTATTCGACAAGGCCGGCGAAGTCTCGGCGAACGTGATACCCCGCCAGTACGATCCGAAGGCCCCGGCTCAAGTTTTTCTGGAGCAGCCCCGGACCATCGGTTTGGCGGTCAATTACAAGTACCGTTGAACCCATGGAGTTTTGCAGCGTCGATACCGCGAACGGCCGCGTTCAAGGGCTGATCAGCGCCGGCATCCGCCAGTTCAAGGGGGTGCCGTACGGCGCGTCCACCTCGGGCGCGAACCGTTTTCAGGCGCCGCAGCTGGTGAAGCCGTGGATAGGCGTGCGCGAATGTTTCGGTTACGCGCCGGTCTCACCGCAGGCGCCCTACGACATCGGTCATGACTATGCGCGGCTGATTCAATTTGATTTGAATGTTGCCTTGGGCGGCATGGGCGAAGACTGCCTGCATCTTAATATCTGGACGCCGGGAACCGGCGGCAACGTCAAGCGCGCGGTGCTGGTTTGCATTCACGGCGGCGGTTTCGCGATTTGCTCCGGCAATCATCCGATGTACGACGGCGCCAAGCTGGCGCAAGTCGGCGATGTGGTGGTGGTCACGGTGACCCACCGGCTGTCGAGTTTCGGATATTTGAATCTTACGGACCTGGATCCTGCCGGCCGCTGGTCCGACGCCAGCGCCGCCGGGATGTTGGACCTGGTCGCCGCGCTCCAATGGGTGCGCGATAACATTGAGAACTTCGGCGGCGATCCGGATTGCGTCACCATCTTTGGACAGTCCGGCGGCGGCTGGAAAGTCAGCACATTGCTCGGCATGCCCGCCGCGCGCGGATTGTTTCACAGGGCCGCGGTACAGAGCGGATCACTGACAACGCACATGCCCCGGGAAGTGGCCGCGCAGGTCTCGCAGGCCTTCATCGGAAAGCTGGGGTTGACCGCCGCGACTCTCGACCGCATCCAAGACTTGCCGTGGACTGCAGTTCTCGCGGCGCAAACCGCCGTCGGCGCGCATGGGTTCGCACCCATCGTCGACGGCACGCATATTCCCGCGCAACCGAACGATGCCCAGGTCGCCGCCCTGTCGGACCATGTGCCGCTGATCGTTTCCACCACACTGGATGACGCCGGGCTGTTTTTCGATCGGTTCACCATGACGGAAAAAGAGCTCACCGACACCTTGTCCGTCAGTTATGGCGCCAAGACGGCGACTCTCGTGAAGACGTACCGCGAGTTGTTTCCGACCAAGTCGCCTTACCTTCTGTACGCGCAGATGATTACCGACGCCGGATTCCGGCGTTTCGCCCACGCGCAGGCCGAGGCCAGGGCAGCGCGTGCACACGCCGCCGTCTATACCTATCTCTGGGAATGGCTTTGCCCCGCATACGATGCAAAGTTTGGTGCCGTGCACGCGATGGATGTCGCCGCATCGCTGCACAATGAGCGCGATGCCATTCTAGGCAGCGGCTCGAACGATGCGCGTCGCATGTGTGATGCGCTCGCCCATTCGTTTTTAGCCTTCGCCAAGACGGGCGATCCCGCCAATTCACACATTCCAACGTGGCCGCGCTTCGACGCGGCGCAACGCGCGACCCTGGTGTTCGATCGCGACACCCGCATTGAGCGCGATCCGCACGCATCACTGCGCAAATGGTGGTCGAGTATGCCGCCGGCCGCGAGCGTCTTGGGCTAACCGTGGACCACGTGACGCCGGAATTTGGCGGCAAGTCGGTATTGATTACCGGCGCCGACCGCGGAATCGGCAAGGCGATCGCACTGGCCTTTGCGAAAACCGGGGCCCGTGTCGCGGCGCATGGACTCGCCGACCCAGACGAAGCTTTACGCCTGAGCGCAGAATTGCGGGCCGCCGGAAGCCCCGATGTGCGCTTTTTCGGCGGCGATCTGCGCGACGTCAAACGAATCGATCTGTTGATGGAACAGGTATTCGCGTGGGGTCCTGTTGATATATTAGTCAACAACGCCGGCATTCAGCACACGGCCACTATCTCCGGTGTCGCCGTCGAGATGTGGAACGATATTCTCGCCGTCAACCTATCGGCGGCGTTTCACACCATGCGGCACGCGCTGCCGCGCATGGCCGACGCCAAGTACGGGCGTGTGATCAACATTGCCTCGGTGCATGGCCTGGTCGCCTCCGCCAGCAAGGCACCGTATGTGTCGGCCAAGTTCGGACTCGTCGGACTGTCGAAAGTAGCCGCGCTGGAATATGCCGCGGTTGGCAGTGCGGAAAGCGGCGGCGTGACCATCAACTGCATCTGCCCCGGCTGGGTGGACACGGCGCTGCTGACGCCCCAGATCGCTGAGCGGCGTGAACAATTGGGCCTCTCGACGGCGGCGGCCCTCGATGCGCTGCTCGCTGAAAAGCAGCCCTCGCGCCGCCTCTCCTCGCCTACGGAGGTCGCTCGGTTGGCGGTTTGGCTGTGCGCCACCGCGGCGCACAACATCACGGGCACCAGTATTCCGATCGATGGCGGCTGGACGGCGCAGTGATTCGTTTGTCGGTTTCCGTCTGACGGTAGCCGCCTACTTCGCTATTTCGCCCCGCCTTACAGAAAAGCCCATTTGGGGCGTCATAAGCTGCGATGCACAATCACAATAAGGATCTCCCATGCCGCGAAATCCTATGTCGGCGACCTGGAATCTGCCTCAAACGCAGCCGAGTCGGCCACGCAAAACGATCGAAGGACTCTTCGAGGGTTGCGGCATTCACATCAACGGCAGCAATCCCTGGGACATCCGCGTCTACAACGAGGATTTCTACGCGCGGGTATTGCGGTACGGCACGTTGGGATTCGGGGAATCCTACATGGAGCGTTGGTGGGACGTGGCCGATCTAGAGGAACTCATCTATCGATTGCTGCGAGCTCGGGTAGATGAGCGCGTGCACAGCTGGCGCGATGTTATCGCGTATCTCGCCGCCGCCTTGTTCAACCGCCAGGGCGGCTCACGCGCCTTCGTCGTCGGCGAACGTCATTACGACATCGGTAACGATCTTTACGAGAGCATGCTCGATCCGCGCATGATTTACAGTTGCGGATTCTGGGAGAGCGCAACGACCCTGGCAGAAGCGCAGCGCGCGAAACTCGACCTAATATTTCGCAAGCTTGCGCTCAAGCCGGGGCAACGCGTGCTCGACGTAGGCTGTGGCTGGGGAGGCGCTCTTGAGTACGCAGCTCGAGAATACGGTGTCGAAGGCGTCGGCATCACCGTTTCTCGAGAACAAGCCGAGTATGCCCGCGAGAAATGCCGAGGCTTGCCGATAGAGATTCGCCTTCAGGACTATCGCGAGATGCAGGATGAGTTCGATCATATCTATTCCATCGGGATGTTCGAACACGTGGGACCGAAAAACTACCGCACGTACATGCAGACCATGCGCCGTTGCCTGCGCCCGGGCGGGCATTTCTTGTTGCACACCATCGGCGTCAACGGCCCGAAGGCACCCCGCAACAACGACCCCTGGATCGAAAAATACATCTTCCCCAATTCCCGGTTGCCCACGAAACAGCAGATCACGGATGCGCGAGAGGGCTTGTTCAAACTGGCAGGCGAGCAATCCATCGGCGTTCACTACGTTCCCACGCTGCGCGCATGGCGGGCTAATTTCGAGGAGCATTGGCCCACGTTGAAACTAACCCGCGACGATGGGTTTTTTAGGATGTGGGAGTTTTACCTGCAGTCGAGCGCCGCGGGGTTTCGCGCGGAAACAAATGGCGTCTGGCAATTGTTGCTGACGCCCGAATAACGCTCCATCTCGCTGATATTGACTCGGTGGGGGAACTTCAGCACAGTGGCCTCCCATCCTTCTCCAAGGTCCCGCGGTGGCTAGCGACCCCAGTTTTGTGCGCGGCGCCGACACCCCGCCACTAATCGACAGCACGATTGGTGGCGCCTTGGAATTGGCCGCTCGCCGATGGCCCGACCGCGAAGCCATCGTCGCATGCGAATCAGGCACTCGCCTCACCTATGCACAGCTCGATGGCTGTGCGGACGAATTCGCCGCCGGATTATTAGCGCTCGGCATCAAGCCGGGCGAACGCATCGGGCTATGGTCGCCGAATTGCGCCGAATGGGCCATCACCCAATATGCAGCGGCCAAAGCGGGCTTGATCTTGGTGAACATAAATCCGGCCTATCGCAAGCACGAATTGGAATTCGTCCTGAACAAAGTCGGCTGCGCCGTTCTGGTCACCGCATCGCAATTCAAGTCCAGCAACTACATCGGAATGCTGTGCGAGCTGGCGCCGGAACTGCGGTGCCGCGACTCAGGTCATTTGGCAGCGGCAAAGCTACCCTTCTTGAAATGGGTAATCGGCATTGACCACTGCGATGCGCCGGCGGTCCTGCCGTTCCAAGGTATCGCCGAGCGCGCGCTAGATTCGCATCGTCACGCACTGCGCGAAATCAGCGCGGGCCTCAAGCCGGAACAGGCCGTAAACATTCAATTCACCAGCGGCACGACGGGATCACCGAAAGGCGCGACGTTGACGCATCGAAACGTGCTCAACAACGGTTTCTTCGTCGGCGAAGCCATCCGAACCGGTGTCGGCGACAGGATTTGCGTTCCGGTGCCTTTGTATCATTGTTTCGGGATGTGTATGGGCAACTTGAATTGCCTGACGCACGGCGCCACCGCCATCTATCCTGCCCGAGGTTTTGACGCGTTAGCGACCCTGCAATGCATTCAAGAGGAACGCTGCACGGCGCTCTACGGGGTGCCCACCATGTTCATTGCCATGCTCGATCATCCGCAGTTCGACAGATACACCCTCTCGAGTCTGCGCGGCGGAATCATGGCTGGCTCGCCCTGCCCTATCGCCGTCATGCAGCGCGTAGTGGACGCCATGCACATGCCCGAAGTAACCATCGCCTACGGCATGACCGAGACCAGTCCGGTCAGCTTTCAGTCCGGCGTAGATGACTCGCTGGAACATCGGGTCGCGACGGTCGGCAGGATCCAGCCGCATTTGCAGGTCAAGCTCATTTCCGGCGACGGCAGCATCACGCCGCGCGGCGCGACGGGCGAACTGTGCACGCGCGGCTATTCGGTCATGCAAGGTTACTGGGGCGAGCCGGAGCGCACCGCCGAAGTGTTGGATAGCGAGGGCTGGATGCACACCGGGGATTTGGCGGTGATCGATGCGCAAGGATATTGCAACATCGTCGGCCGCATCAAAGACATGGTCATCCGCGGCGGCGAAAACATCTATCCGCGCGAAGTGGAGGAATTCCTGTTCAAGCACCCTAAAATTCAAGGCGTCGCTTGCTTTGGAGTGCCCGATGCGCGCTTTGGCGAAGAGCTGTGCGCCTGGATACAACTGCGGCCCGGTGCAACCGCAGCCCCTGACGAAATTCGCCAGTTCTGCGACGGAGAGATCGCCCACTACAAAATACCGCACTACATTGAGTTCGTGAACGAGTTCCCGTTGACAGTGACCGGCAAGATCCAAAAATTCATCATGCGAGACGTCATGGTTGAGCGCCTTGGGCTGAAAGTCGAACCAACGGCGTGAGGGGAGTTTAGACCACGTTCAGCAAATTGCGATAGGCTGCGGATACCATGCGCGTTTTACTCGTCACTCCGCCGATGATCCAGCTGAATACGCCCTATCCCGCCACGGCGTACCTGACCGGATTTCTGCGTTTGCACGCAACCCGACTTGGGCTTGAAGTCACGCAAGCTGACGCCTCGCTCAGTTTGTTTCTTCGTCTGTTCTCGGCACCCCTGCTTGCGCGCATGGCCGACGAACTAGGACTGCGCGCCCGTAAGATCGGCAAGCGCGTTCCTGTGCCGCCGTCAATCACACATTTTCTGGCCCATCCCGACCGTTACATCGACACGGTGGAGCCCGCCATTCGATTCTTGCAGGGCCGCGATCCGAGCCTGGCATTTCGAATCGTCGGGCGCTCGTTTCTTCCCGAAGGCCCACGGTTCGAACATTTGAGCCCGCCGCCGACGGCAGAGCATGCGGGACTGGACGAGCAGCTGGTGTCCGCCTTCGGCACTCTGGGCTCAACGGAGCAGGCTCGATACCTGGCGAGCTTGTACATCGACGACCTTGCCGATGTTTGGCGACAAGGCATCGACCCGCGGTTTGAGTTCGCACGCTACGGCGAGCGCCTGGCTGCAAGTGCCGCTTCATTCGATCCACTGCACGAGGCCCTGTCGGGCGATCCGACTCTCATCGACGCCACATTGGATGAGCTCACGCTGGAACTCGTCACCTCGGCGCAACCAGACGTCGTTGCGTTAACCACACCGTTTCCAGGCAATGTGTACGGCGCATTTCGGATGGCGCGGGCGATTCGTGCGGCAAAACCCAAAACGACCCTGATCCTCGGTGGCGGTTGGGTCAACACCGAACTGCGCGGCCTACGCGAGCCGCGTGTGTTCGACTACTTCGACTACGTGACTCTCGACGATGGCGAACGTCCATTGCTGAATCTGCTGACGCGCCTAAGCGGTCACCAGGCTTCGCTCGTGCGCACCTATGTGCGCCGCGGCTACACCGTCGTGCTCGAAAACGATATGACGCAGCACGACATTGCGCAACGCGATACAGGCATTCCCACCTACGACGGCTTACCGCTCGAGCAATACGTGTCGCTGATGGAAATGCTGAACCCCATGCATCGTCTCTGGTCGGACGGGCGCTGGAACAAGATCACTCTGGCGCATGGCTGTTACTGGAAGAAGTGCTCGTTCTGCGACGTCTCGCTCGACTATATCGGCCGTTACGACCGGCCGGGCACGGACATCATCATGGAGCGCATTCGCGCCTTGATCAAGGAAACCGGTCAGACGGGCTTTCACCTCGTCGATGAGGCCGCGCCGCCGGCAGTCATGCGTGCACTTGCCAAGCGGCTGATTGCAGAGAAGCTGAAGATCACGTGGTGGGGCAACATACGCTTCGAAAAGACTTTTACCCCCGAGCACTGTCGCCTGCTGGCCGACGCCGGCTGCGTGGCGGTGAGCGGTGGGCTCGAAGTCGCGTCGGATCGATTGCTCGAACTCATGAAGAAAGGCGTCACGGTCGCGCAAGTCGCACGCGTCACGCGGGCATTCACCGACGCTGGGATCATGGTGCATGCGTACTTGATGTATGGATTTCCGACGGAGACGACGCAGGACACCATTGACGCGCTCGATCGTGTGCGCCAGCTGTTTGCCGCCGGCTGCATCCAATCGGCCTATTGGCATCGCTTCGCGGCAACCGCGCATTCGCCCATCGGCCTGCATCCGGAAAAATACGGCATTACTCTGCGGACTCCACCCAACATCACCTTTGCGCACAATGACCTCGCATTTGACGATCCGGTCGGCACTGATCATGACTTTTTGGGCAGCGGTCTGCGAAAAGCGCTCTACAGTTACATGCACGGCATCGGCCTCGATGAAGACGTGCGAATTTGGTTCGAGCCTCCTGAGAATCGCCCTCGCGGCGGTGGCCGGCAACGGCGTCGCCGCGCCGCCTCCTACGCGGTCCCCGTCACCACCGTGCCATCGAACTTGATTGAGCAATCTCTCGCTTGACAAGCCGCGCACGTGTTGATCGCCTTTAACAAGCCGTTCGGCGTCATTTGCAAGTTCCGTCCCGAAGCGGGCCGCCGCACACTTGCCGACTTCATTCCAGTCAAAGACGTCTACCCCGCAGGCCGACTCGACACCGACAGCGAAGGACTGCTGCTGCTGACGGACAACGGCGCGTTGCAATCGCGCATCTCGGAGCCCCGCGACAAGCTCCCGAAGGTCTATTGGGCCCAGGTTGAAGGCCAGCCGACGGACGCAGCGTTGCACGCACTCCGCAGCGGCATGACATTGAGCGACTTCACCACAAAATCCGCCGACGCGCGCCTCATCGACACGCCTGATAACCTCTGGCCGCGCGATCCTCCAATTCGCTATCGAGCGAAAATACCGACCGCCTGGCTCGAGTTGACACTGCGCGAAGGCAAGAACCGTCAGGTGCGGCGCATGACGGCACATGTGGGATTCCCGACGTTGCGTCTGGTACGCGCCAGTGTGGGACAAGTCACGGTGGACGGCTTGGCGCCCGGCGCGTGGCGCGAAATCGATGCAGACTTACCGTGGACGCGCTGACAGATTCTTCGCAACATAACGATGCTCTTGCGTCAGGCCGCCATACCCGTAGGCATAACCGCGAACCTCTTGAACATATATGTAAGACTCTGAATGAAGTTCGCCCAAGATCGCCTCGAAGCCTTTGAATACATGTCGAATGAATTCGGCAATTTCGTCCTTTGTATTGGTTCCCTCAGTAATCTTGATGTCGAAATAG
Source organism: Gammaproteobacteria bacterium (assembly GCA_034667865.1). GTDB lineage: Bacteria > Pseudomonadota > Gammaproteobacteria > Steroidobacterales > Steroidobacteraceae > Bog-1198. The sequence continues at coordinate 3,857 of JAXDQN010000109.1, read as the reverse complement.
AAGGTCCTCTTCCCTTGCGTACTCAGTGGAGCGCCACCCACGAACCATCGATCTTCGGGAACGTAGTCGAGCGCGACGGCGATGACATCGCGTTGCTTCCCGAGGATTGTCGCGGTCGACTCGACGAGCAGCGAGGTAATATTCATTGAAGTACTAGGATTCGGTGCACCTGATATTTTGACGGTCAGAATTGGCATAGTGGTCTCTCTATTAGTTAGCTATACAACTATATGGTTCACAAATTTCAATCGAGGGTCTTACGGATGGTACGCAGCTTCGATACAACATCGCTGAATTCCGCAGGCCCGAGCAGGCTTTTCATCCTGCTGGTGACAGCACGACTCGCATTGTCCAGAGACGCCTTGATGATGAGCGCCTTGTCCGTTGGCTCAATAGACTGCTCTCGGCCATCGCGTTCGTGCGAATGTCGTTTGATTAATCCCTTGCTCTCCAACCCGTCAAGAGCCCGGGTCGCAGTAGCTCGGGCGATGGCGAGCTCTTGAGCCAACTCGCCCTGCAGCATTCCGGGACGATCAACCACCGCGCGCAAAGTAAAGGCTTGCGGCGGCGTCAAGTCGAAAGAAGCAAACGCCGCGCTCCATTCGCGCTCGAGGCGTCGCGCGAGGGCGGAAGTGTTGAAGTAAAGGCAATGATCAAACATCTCATTATGCTAGCAGGCATTAGTTAGCTATGCAACTATACTTCGCGGCGACGAGTTGCAGCATGCTGCATGCATGCGCTCACAGATAATCGTAACCTGGGGGTGTCCACGAAGTGACCGCGATCTCATCGAGTGATGCAGCGGGGGCTTCGCCGACTTGATGTTGTCGGTACAATGCATCGCATGATCGATTTGGCAAATTCCCTGCATCGCGTCTTTGGATTTACTGCATTCCGTCCTGGCCAGGAGGCCGTCGTAAGGGATGCCCTCGCGGGGCGGGATCTTATCGCATTGATGCCCACGGGCGGCGGAAAGTCCCTTTGCTTTCAGCTGCCGGCGCTGCTGCAGCCGGGCGTGAGCATTGTGGTGTCACCGCTGATCGCCCTCATGCAGGACCAGGTGCGGCAGCTCGAAGACAACGGCATCGCCGCGACCTTCATCAACTCCTCTCTGCGTCGCGAAGAAGTTCAACAACGCATCGCAGAGATGCTTCGCGGAACTTTCAAGCTGGTGTATCTGGCGCCCGAAAGGCTCCTCATGACCGATTTTCTCGCGGGCCCGTTGGAGCAGCTTGCGGCAAACCTCGGGATCAACGCATTCGTCATCGATGAGGCGCATTGCGTGTCCGAATGGGGTCATGACTTCCGGCCCGAGTACCGCCAGCTGTCGACGCTTCGTCGACGCCACCCCCGCGTTCCCATGCTGGCTTTCACCGCCACTGCCACTTCCCGGGTACGTTCGGACGTCATCGCACAGCTGGGTTTGCGAGACCCTGCCGTGCATCTGTCGAGCTTCAACCGGCCCAATCTTTTCTATGACGTGCGTCAGAAGGACGCCGGCACCTATGCAGAGCTTTTGCGAATTGCGAGGGGTGGCGGCTCCGGCATTGTGTATTGCCTGTCGCGCAAGCGGGTCGAGGAAACCTGCGAACAGCTGACGTCCGACGGCGTCGCCGCTCGGCCGTATCACGCCGGTTTGGATGCTGACGAGCGCCGCTCGAATCAGGAAGCCTTCATTCGCGATGACGTGCAGGTCATGGTCGCTACGATCGCCTTCGGCATGGGCATCAACAAACCCGACGTACGATGGGTCGTGCACTACGATCTGCCGCGCACACTTGAGGGTTACTACCAGGAATCGGGGCGCGCCGGCCGGGATGGGGATCCGGCACGCTGCACCCTGTTTTACGGGCCAGCCGACATCCGCACTGCTGATTTTCTTATCCAGCAGAAGGTCGACCCAAACAGCGGCGAGCCGCTTGAACAAGAGCAGCGCATCGCTCGACAGCAGCTGCGTCAGGTCTTGAGCTACGCCGAGTCAACCGAATGCCGTCGTGCCATCCAACTGCGTTATTTCGATGAGTTGTATACGCCGCCGTGCGGCGCATGTGACAACTGCTGCGAACCTCGGGAACTCGACGACTGGACTGTGGAAGCCAAGCAGCTGCTCTCTTGCGTGGCGCGCTTGGCGCAGCGGCGGGAGCGATTCGGAGCAGCCCATGTCATCGACATACTGCGCGGTAGTCGCTCCGAGCGCGTACTTTCGCGCAACCACGACGAGTTGAGCGTCCATGGCATCGGCAAGAACCATTCATTAAAGGAATGGCGCTCGGTGATCCGGACGCTGCTGCATCAAGGGCTCTTGGCAGAAACGCAGGACGGTTATCCGGTGCTGGTCCTGAACGCCGAAAGCTGGCGCGTGCTCAAGGGAGAGCAATCCGTCCGAGTGGCGCGTGCGGCACGGCCCGCCGGATCAGAACGGCAGCATCGCGGCTCGGCGACGGGCGTCTCACTCGGTAGCGAGGACAGCGCACTCTTCGACGAATTGCGCGCGCTGCGCAAACATCTGGCCAACGAACAGGGGCTGCCTCCATACGTGATCTTCCACGATGCGACGCTTCGCGAGATGGTCCAGGAACGTCCCGCAACGTTGCATGAGTTTGCTCGAATCCGCGGGATCGGTGAAGCCAAGCTTTCCCGTTATGGAGAACGCTTCATCGAGGCAATCCGTCAACACGCCCGATAGCTTTCGACAACTCTAGGGGCGCAACGTGCGCTCAAGCGCCCGCGTCTCCACTCCCGCCTCGGCAATGAGGCTATTACATTCCTCGATTGACAAATTAAGCCGCGCCAGCACGCCGCCTGAGGAGAGGCTGGTGGTGTCCTGACTGTTTCTCAGGCGCTTAGAGAGGCGAATGCCGGCGATCAGAACGTCAGTCAGTGTCGGTGGGCCCGTGCGCACCACATGCACTTCACTCTGCGCCCCGACCGCTTCGCAAATAGCCTCGCTCATCTGCCAATTTTTTAGTACTGAACTGGCGATGATCGGGTGCCATGCATCCACCAGATCATCACTCAAGACGGCTCGCGGTCGCGACGGACTTTGCTCCACGCAACGCACCAGAATATAAAAGTGACCCATCCTGTGGAGCAGACCCGCCGCAAATGCGTCGTGGGTGGGAAGTCGCGCTCGTTTGGCGACCGCGTCGCAGAAATGGGCGACCGTCACGCTTTCGGTCCACAGCTCGTCCAGCGGTCGGACAATCGATCGCAGTGATTCAGTGCGTCGGATATTCTGAATAGCGTGCGCAAGAACCACGCTATAGACCTTCTGAGCACCGAGCCGTGTCAGGGCAACACCTAAGTCGATGATCACCTTGCCGGTCGCGTTGAACGCGGTGGAGTTGGCCATGTTAAGCAATCGACCTGCAAGCGCCGGATCCGTTGAAATGGGCTGAGCGATCTTCTGCGCCGTATAGTTCGGGTTCTTGAGAATCTCCTGCACTTTAATGACGACTTGCGGAAAGGCAGGCAGCTCGACAATGCCAGTTGCGAGACTGGCAGCCATCTGGCTCAAAAATTCCACGGATGAGCGGCGCTCTGCGCCGGAGTCCCGGGAGCTCATGGGTGATCACCCCCTCGACTCGTCCTCAGGTGAGACATAGAGCGTTGGCCTGTGCATGCTTCATAGTGAGGCGAATCTACTCCAATTGTCACTATATTGCGCGTATCGCCAGACGTAAGTGATTGTTACCATTGAGATATTGACTTCGCATCCAACGTTGGACGCTTGCGGAGAACGCTTAGCAGCATGTGCGCCGATGTGGTCAAGAGATCGCTGCGCGATATGCTGCGCGATATTGTTCGTGTAATGATGCTTCTGCATTCGCGAAAGTCGTCAGCCACCTTGTTTCGCG
>JAXDQN010000108.1:0-3281 GCA_034667865.1 Gammaproteobacteria bacterium | reverse complement strand
GCGGATGCCGCTGGGTTCGCTTGCGGAATCCTGCTGGCGAGCTATGTGCACATTCACTTTGGGCTACGCGCCGACATTGCCGACCGCTTCGTCGAGATACTCGCGGCGGTGTAGCGCCAGTCACTTTAATCGTAGTGGGCAGCCCGCAACGACGAGCCAGACTTCCTGCGCCGCCGCGGCCGTGAGCTGCGCGAGCGTGCCGGCCAGATCCCTGAAGCGACGTGCATCGGCCTCCGCGGGTACCAAACCCCAACCCAGTTCGTTGCTCACGACAATCACCGGCCAGGGCGCCGCCGTGAATGCCGCAAGCTGAGTATTCCACAGTGTCTTCAGCGTCTCGTCGCTGTCGGCGAATCGCGCGCTAGCCCACAGCGTCAGGCAATCGATTAGGACTCCGCTCGGCGCGGGCGACAGTGTCGAAAGACTGCCGGCCACGTCGGCCGGCGCTTCGAGCGTGCGCCAGGCTGGGCGTGATGTGCGATGACGCCGCACGCGTTCGGCCATCTCTGCATCGGCAGGGTCGCGCTGGTAGGTGGCAACGAATACTGCGTTTGCGTCCCAGTTGCGAGCGCGTTCGACGGCGAGCTGACTCTTGCCGCTGCGTACCGGTCCGGTAATAAGTGTCAGGCTGCCCATGTGCAATCCGGCTGTTTCAGTCGGTGAATCTCTTCGAGTACCTGTTTTACGCGGTTTTCGACCGAAGCTTTCTCGAGTTCGATTACGCGAAAACCAAACTCAACGTACACACGCCGGATTTGCTCGCTGAGCGCGAGCGATACGTCGTAGGTCTGCGGCCGTTCCGTATCGTTGACGAAGATCGCCCGCCACGGAGGCGCAAACAGAACCAGCGGACTGTAGGCCCGAGACGCGATGCGCAATTCATCGGGGGGAGTCAGTCCGCCATGTCGCATATAGCCCGTCACATCGGGGAGGCCACGATCAAAAAAAACGCGATTATGCCGCGTGCTTTCGGCCAATTGCATTCTCATGCGTCTGAGACACTCCTGCGCAAAGGGCTCCAAATCAAACCAAGGCAAGAGGCGGCCACCCTGGGCTTTTTGCTCGCGAATCACCTGACGCGAGACCTCTTCGTAGCAAACTTCTCCTTGCTGCGCGAGTGCCGCGAGCAGAGTGCTCTTTCCCGTCCCCGGGCCCCCTGAAATGATGATGCGTAGTCCATGCCTTGCACCTACAGACATAGATAACGCCTCAGCGGATCGAGATCGACGTGCTTTGCCAAGTGTTCGCCCATGGCCCGATACACGGCGCGCCGCTGTTCGGACCAGGGTTGCGGGTGAGCATGATAGCCCTCGAAACCGGCTGCCTCTGCGATCATCTCGCGCACCCGAGGGGATTCGAACCAGCCGTGTAAATAGGTGCCCCACACGCGACCGGAGCGCATTCCTTCGGGCCGAAAGCCTGCCGCGTCCTCAACCTCGTGCAGCGATTCGACCGGTGAGGTCGGGTTCGTGCGGCCCATGTGTATTTCATAGGCGGTCCAATGATCTTCCTCACAATGCGCCGTGACTTGTCTTACGATCTTTGAGGCGCTGAACTGCGTTTCTGCCGGAAGCAGCCCCAGTCCGCGTTCGCCGCCCGCATCTCCTGCCTGCCCGGACTGATCGACCAACGAAGTCCCCAGCATCTGGAATCCGCCGCAAACACCGATGATCAGCGCGCCGCGCCGCGCTGCCGACACGACGGCGTCCGCCATGCCGCTCTCGCGCATCCAACGCAAATCGGCAATGGTATTTTTAGAACCCGGGAGCACAACAACCCGTGCCTGATCGAGTTCACGCGCAACGGTCGTCCACTGCACCTTGACACCGACGTCGGTCCACCAGGGTTGGCAGTCCGTCAGGTTCGACACGTGCGGAAGACGCACCCACGCCATCACCGCGCCGCTGCCGCGAACGGCGTCATGCTTCGCGAGGCCATCTTCCTCTTCGGGCTGCAGGTCCTGTGCAAAGGGCAAGGTACCCAGCACGGTGAAGCCGGGCGCATGCGGCTCGAGCCACTGTTGCGGAGTAGCGAACAAGGCCAAGTCGCCGCGAAACCTATTCACGATGGCGCCGATGCTCCGTGCACGATCGGCCGATGAAAACAGACTCCAGGCGCCTACCAGCTGAGCGTATATGCCGCCCCGATCGATGTCTCCGACAAACACCCAACGTCCATCGAGGTAGTGACACGGCCTCAGATTGACCAAATCGCGGCTGAGCAGGTTGAGCTCAAACGGACTTCCCGCCCCTTCGAGCAACAGTACGTCGCATTTTTCCCGCCATCCATCCAGCACGTCCGTCACCACGCGCCACAGGCGATCGAACTGACGGTAGTACTCAGCCGCAGGGCAGTGCCCCTGTGCCTGACCCAGCACAATGACCTGCGACCCTTGAGTTCCGCTCGGCTTGAGCAAGATGGGATTCATTTCAACAGTGGGCGCAAGCCCGCAAGCCTCGGCTTGAACGGCCTGCGCTCGCCCGATTTCACCGCCATCGAGGGTGACCCATGCGTTGTTGGACATGTTCTGCGCTTTGAATGGCGCCACGCGAACGCCTTGGCCGTGCAGCCACGCGCCAAGAGCGGTGGTAATCCAACTCTTTCCGGCGCCAGAACCAGACCCAAGGATCGACAAGGCTTTCATAAGGACGAACACACTACTCAATGCAGAGGTTTCTTCGCAACTTGCTAATAGCTTTTGCGCCAGTTAGCATCGCCTCCGAAGTTGTCGAGCGAAACGGGAAGCCGGTGCGTGTTTTAGTTGCTTCTAAAACCAAACCCGGCGCTGCCCCCGCAACGGTAAACGAGATACGGCGAATCGAAAAGCCACTGCGTCATGGTGGTGCGGTCGGCATACAAGCCCCTGCGACCCTCTGATGTTCCTGGCGATTCCCCTTTCTTTGATCCTTTCGCGCGCTGCTCGCATCGATTACACCTGCGTTCGCGCCTATTGCGGACTTTGGAGAGCTGTGTGGGCGAAACGAGCCGAATACCTGTGACCGTGCTGACCGGCTTTTTGGGCTCCGGCAAGACCACGCTTTTGAATCGCATCCTCACGGAGAACCACGGACAGCGTATCGCCGTGATCGAGAACGAATTCGGTGAGATCGGCGTCGATCAGGAACTCGTGATCAACTCTGAGGAAGAGATTTTCGAGATGAATAACGGATGCATCTGTTGCACCGTGCGTGGAGACCTGATTCGCATACTGGGCGATTTGATCACTCGCCGCGACAAATTCGATCGCATCGTCTTGGAGACAACCGGCCTCGCCAATCCAG
>JAXDQN010000107.1:0-5965 GCA_034667865.1 Gammaproteobacteria bacterium | reverse complement strand
CAACCACTTGGTTCGCTTAAATCGAACGTATAAATACGCATCGATTCCTACCATGACTAGAACCGATAATCCGTAGCCAAACCGCCATTTTAATTCCGGCATATGCTCGAAATTCATGCCGTAGATGCCGGCGATCATGGTAGGTACCGCCAGCAGGGCGGCATACGCCGCCAAGCGCTTCATGGTTTCGTTTTCTTGCAGCGTCACCATGGACAGATTCACCGAGATGGCCGTGGCGATGGTATCGCGAATGGAATCGGCCGTTTGATTCAGGCGCTGCAAGTGATCGTAGATGTCGCGGAAGTACTCGCTGATTCTGGAGCACAGCACCGGCACCCGCGCGCCCGATAGATTCGACACGCCTTCCAGCAGCGGCGCGACGGCATGCTTCATGACCATCAGGCGCTGCTTCAAGCTGTACAGGCCTTCGATATTGTCGCGGGGCACCCCGTGGGGCGCAAAAATGCGTTGTTCGATGCCGTCCAATTCGCCTTCGAGACTGTCGAGCGTCGGAAAGTAGCGGTCGACGACGGCATCCATGAGTGCATACAAAATGTAACCCGGACCTTGTCTCAGAACTTTGGGTTCGCGTTCGCAGCGCGCCCGAACTTCGGCAAACTCCTGGTGCGCCCGGCTGCGCACGGCGACGATGTACGTCGGGCCGGCGAATACCGCGAGCTCGCCGATGTGATACTCAGCGTCGCCCGGCTCGACGATGTGCAGCACCGCGAACAGCGAGTCGCCATACTCTTCGATCTTCGGCCTTTGATGCCCGACCAAGGCATCTTCGACGGCCAGCGGGTGCAGATCGAATGCCCGCTGCAGCTCGTCCAATTCATCCGCGGTGGGATCGTGCAGCTCAACCCAAACGAAGCTGTGGGGCGGTTGCAGGTACTGCGCAATATTGACGACGGCAATGTCGCCGACTTTGATGCCGTCCTGATACGCGGCGCAACTGGCCAGCATGGGTTTACGAGGTCGTCGCGAGCGATGCGCCGGCGGCGGGCGGCGCGGCGGCTGTGCTGCTGTTCGCCGCGGCGGTAATTTCCGCTGCGGCCGCGTTGGCGTCCACCGGCAGCGTCAACACGGCGCGCAGGCCAGGGGACTGATCGCGCAACGCTAGCGCGCTGCCATGCAGTTTCGCCACCGCCTCGACCAGACTCAAGCCCAGACCCACGCCCGGCGTTCCGCGGCTGGCGTCGCCGCGGTAAAATCTTTCCACCACTTTGCTGCGTTCCGCCGGATCGATGCCCGGGCCGTTGTCCGACACCGAGACTTCTGCCGAGCTCTCGCTGAGTCTGTGCACGGCCACTTCGATGCAGCCGTTTTCAGGGGCATATTTCAACGCATTGTCGATCAGATTGCTGAGCGCCTGGGCGAGCAGCACCGGATCGCCGGAGACGGACAGGGGCCCATCGGAGCGGAACTGCAAGTCGATGTTGCGCAGTTCCGCGGCAGGTTCGTAAAACTCCACTGCGTTGGCGGCGAGGTCCGACACATCCAGTGAGACGAAGCCGGAGCGGCGCATGCCCGCATCGATCTCCGCCAGCCGCAGCAGGGCATCGAAAATTCGAATCACGCGATCCACATCGGCCACCGCGCCGTCGATTTCCGCGTAGGTTTCTTCAGTGGAAGGGCGCAGCAGCGACAATTCCTCCAGCCGCGAGCGCAGCTCCGCCAACGGCGTGCGCAGATCATGGGCAATCGAATTGGAAACATTGCGCACGCCATGCACCAGCTGCTCGATCTGGTCCAGCATGCCATTGATGGTCTGCGACAGCGTGTTCAACTCTTCATCGTGCAATTGCGTCGGCAGGCGATGTTTCAAATCGCCGTGAATAATGGCCGGAATGGTCTGCCGAATGTGATTGATGCGCGCCAGCAGCGCCTGGCGCGTGATGACGCCCACCAGCAAACCGGCGATCAACAAAACCGCGACGGCCACGGTCAATCCATACCAAAAGCGCGTCTGCAGCGGCTTGAAGAACAGATTGTCGCGGCCGACCAGCAGCTTGTACTGCCCCAAGGTGGCGACGTGCACCAGCGCCGACTCCGGGCCGTATTTTCCCAGATTGAGCTGCACGTTGTAGTTGCCGGGTTCCGGCGAGACCGTCTCCGGCCAAGTGCCCAAATTGCCGGCGACGGGATGCAAGGAGGCGTCGGTCAGCAACAAAATGCGGTCATTGACGATCTGCATTTTGACGCGCGCATCGATGAAACTCTTCAGCCCATCCGCGCCCTCGCGTCGGAACACGTCGGTCAGCCGCTGCGCGTCGGTCGTCAAAATCTCGACCCGGCCTTCCTTGATGGTGACCTGCCAGGCATACCAAAGCGGCGCGGCGAACAACGCCAAAGCGGTGAGGCCCAATGCCACATACCCCACTGCCAGCGACACGGCAGAGGAGCGAATGAATTTAGTCACCGGCCGTCACCGTATAGCCGGCGTTTCGCACGGTGCGCAGCAGAGGCTGTTCCGACTCCGCGTCGATTTTCTGCCGCAGCTTGCTGATATGCACATCCACCACGTTGGTTTGCGGATCGAAATGATAATCCCAGACGTTCTCCAGCAGCATGGTGCGGGTAACGACTTGGCCGGCGTGGCGCATCAAGTATTCCAGCAATTTGAACTCTCTGGGTTGCAGCGTGATGGGACGCTCGCCCCGGGTTACCTTGCGCGTCAAGGGGTCCATATGCAAGTCGCCGACGATCAGCGGAGTCTCGTGATTCACGCCCTGGGCGCGGCGGTGCAAGGCATCGATGCGCGCCAGCAATTCGCCAAAGGCGAAGGGTTTGGTCAGATAGTCGTCGCCGCCGCTGCGCAAGCCGCGAATCCGTTCATCCACTTCGGATAAGGCGCTCAAAATCAAAATGGGCGTGGTCTTGCCGGTTTTGCGCAGTACTTCGATGATGGCCAGTCCGTCGATGTCGCCCGGCAGCATGCGATCCATGATGATGACGTCGTACGGTTCGCTGGCAGCCAGGAACATGCCGTCGCGGCCGTTGCCGGCGTGATCGGTGGTGTGCCCGGCTTCCTGCAGGCCTTTGACGACGAACTGGCTGACCCGTTCGTTGTCTTCGACCAGCAGAATCTTCACGGGTGCTGGCCCAGCGCCGGGTCGGCCGTGGCTGTCGCCGCGGCGCGCTTCTTGGCGCGGCGGCTGCGCATCCTGCCGCCCCATTCATCTAGATACAGATAAATTACCGGGGTGGTGAACAAGGTCAGCGCCTGGCTCAAGATCAAGCCGCCCACCATGGTGTAGCCCAGCGGCTGGCGCAGCTCCGAACCGGTGCCGCGGCCGAGCGCCAGCGGCAAGGCGGCGAGCAGGGCGGCCATGGTGGTCATCATGATGGGACGGAAGCGCATCAAGCAGGCCTGACGGATCGAGTCATGCGAGGACAGGTGCTGTTCGCGTTCCGCCTGCAAGGCGAAGTCCACCATCATGATGCCGTTTTTCTTGACGATGCCGATCAGCAGGATGATGCCGATCAGCGCCATCACCGACAGGTCGATATGAAATATGAACAAGATCAGCAGGGCGCCGACGCCGGCCGAGGGCAGCGTCGACAAAATCGTCAATGGATGGATGTAGCTCTCGTACAGCATGCCGAGAATGATGTACACCGCCACCAGCGCGGCAAGGATCAGGTAAGGCTGGCTCTTCAACGACGATTGGAAGGCTTGTGCCGTGCCCTGGAAGTTGCCGGTAATGGTCGCCGGCAGTTGCATGCTCGCCTGCGCCGCTGTGATGGCATCCACCGCATCGCCCAATGCGGAACCGGGCGCCAGATTGAACGACAGGGTCACGGCGGGGAATTGGCCCTGGTGTTGGATCGACAAGTAGGTCACGTGCTGCGTGTCGAATTTGGTCATGGCCGACAGCGGCACCATCTGATTGTTGAGCGGCGACTTGACGTACAGTTGGTTGAGCGACTGCGGATCTTTCTGCAGCTCCGGCGTGATTTCAAGCACCACGTGATAGCTGTTGGCCTGGGTAAAGAACTGCGCCGCTTGACGCTGGCCGTAGGCATCGTACAGCGCGTTGTCGACTTGGGCCGGCTGTATGCCGAAGCGCGATGCCTGATCGCGATCTATGACCAAGGACAACATGCCGCTGCTGGTCTGTTGATCCGAGGCGACATCGCGTAGGGCCGGCAGCTTCTTCAGGGCATCCAGCATTCTCGGCGCCCATTCGTTCAACTCGTTGATGTCCGAATCCTGCAAGGTGTACTGGTACTGAGTGCGGGAGGTGCGTCCGCCGACGTTCAAGTCCTGCGCCGCCTGCATGAACAGAGTCGCGCCCGGCACCTTGGCCAATTGCGGCCGCAGCCTGGTGATGATCTGGTCGGCGCTGGCGCTGCGTTCATTGCGCTGCTTCAGACCGATGACCACGAAGCCGTTATTCACCGGTCGATTGCCGCCCAAGCCGGTGCCGTAACCGGCGATGTCGGGGTCCTTCTCCAATACATCGGTCAGCAGATGCTGACGCCGCACCATTTCATCGAAGGAGATGTCCTGGGGCGCGTCCGACAGCCCGGAAATGATGCCGGTGTCCTGCTGCGGGAAGAATCCTTTTGGAATCTCGATGTACAGCACCACCGTCAACGCCACGGTGACGATGAAAGTGACCAAAGTCGCGAAACGGTGCTTGAGCACGAAGTCCAAGCCGTGCGTGTAACCGGCGAGCAGCTTGTCGAAGGCGCGCTCGATCACCATGTAGGCCTTGCCATGCTTGGCGTGCTTTTCATCGCGCAGGAATAGTGCGCACATGGTGGGCGACAGGGTGAGCGCCACGAACGCGGACACGGCGATGGTGGCCGTCATGGTGATGGCGAATTCCCTGAACAGGCGGCCGATGATGCCGCCCATCAGCAACAGGGGAATGAACACCGCCACCAACGAAACGCTGATGGACAAGATGGTGAAGCCGATTTCGCCGGCGCCCTTGAGCGTCGCATCCAGCGGCGACATGCCGTCTTCGATATGCCGATAGATGTTTTCCAGCATGACGATGGCATCGTCGACGACGAAGCCCACGGCGATGGTAAGGGCCATCAGCGACAAATTGTCGAGGCTGAAATTCAGGACATACATCAAGGCCACCGTGCCGAGCAGCGCCAGGGGCACGGTCACGCCGGGAATGATGGTGGCCCAGGCATTGCGCAGGAACAGGAATATCACCAGCACCACCAGCACGATGGTCAGCCCAAGGGTAAATTCCACGTCCTCCACCGAGGCCTTGATGGTGGTGGTGCGGTTGGCCACGATGTCCACCTTGACGGAGGGCGGCACCGAAGCCAGGGCGTGCGGCAGCAGCGTCTCGACGCGATTTTCCGCCTCGATCACATTGGCGCCCGGCGCCTTGTAGATGAGCAGCAGAATGCCGTTGTGGCCATTCTGCCATGCAGTGATCAGTCGATTCTCGGGGCCGTCGACCGCCACGCCGATGTCGCGAATGCGCACCGGCGCGCCGTTCTTGTAGGCCACCACCACGTCATTCCACGGCGCGGCGTTCAGCAGTTGATCGTTGTCGTAAATGGCCATGCTGCGCGTCGGACCGTTGATCGAGCCCTTGGGGGCATCGACGGTGGCGGTATTGATCACCGTGGCGACATCTTCCATCTCCAAGCCCACCGCCGCCAATTTCAGCGGATCGATTTGCACGCGCACGGCAGGCTTTTGCTGACCGCCGATGGAGACTTGGGCGATGCCGGAGATCTGTGAAATCTGCTGCGCCAGAATGTTCTCGGCGTAGTCATCCACCGTGGTGACCGGCAATACGTCCGAATGCACCGACAGGATCAGAATGGGCGAGTCGGCGGGATTCACCTTCTTGTAGGTCGGTGGCGCCGGCAGGTTCCTCGGCAGCTGACCGGCCGCGGCATCGATACCGGTTTGGACGTCTTGGGCCGCGGCATCGATGTTGCGGTTCAAATCGAATTGCAAAGTAATCGAGGTGGTGCCCAA
>JAXDQN010000106.1:0-3500 GCA_034667865.1 Gammaproteobacteria bacterium | reverse complement strand
GCTCGCTTTGACCCGCCGCCACCCGCGCATCGTCCGCCTTGGCGGCCGCATGGGCTTGCGCCAAACGGGCGTTTTGCAGCGCCAGATACGCCGGTTGCGAAACCTCCGCGTCCCTATGATGCACATTGGCATCGTCGGCAATCGCGAGATCTTTCTTGGCACCTTCCAAATCCAGCGCGGAATAGCGCTGCACGTTCGGATTCGCTTCCGCGGTTTGCACTGCCGCGCGCGCATCCTCGAGAGCCGCATTGGGTTGCGGCATGGAGGCGCATGCGCCCAACGCCAGCGCCATCCCCATTCCCATTAATAATTTCGCATTCATGATGTTCATCCTCATTGTGTAGGTTGCGTGCTGCGCTGGGATTCCTGCCGCAGCGCCTGCATGCTGGCGTCGAACTCGACCGCCGCCTTGTGCGACTTGTGCTCCTGCGCCGTCGCTTCTGCCAGCTGCGCGTCGGCATTCGCCTGTTCAGCCAGCTGCGTTGCAGGCTGCCCTTCCTTGTTGGCCGCCGCCTTTTCCGCGCGCGCCAATTTATCGCGCGCCGCGGCCATTTCGACCGGGGCATATTCTGGAGCGCCGGATTGTTCCGCGCGCGCCACGGACGATTTGGCGACCGCTATTTTTTCGTTCGGGATGGGTGTGCTCGCGCAGCCCGCCACAGTCAGCGCCAATGCGGCGCATATCCCGGCACCTTTTGCCCATTTGCTTATCTGAATCAACATATCGAAGCTCCTTTATGAAATCTCGATGCGTTCGCATCGACTTGCCACACATAAGGAGCAGAGCAAGCGTCGTGCCAGAGCTGAATCCGCCTGGCGACCATGCGGCACCCGACATTGCCTGTCTGTTGAAAATCGGAATGTAGAAGTTGCGCCTCGAGGCGGTAGACATTACGAGAATGTCGGAGGGTGATCGACAACGCATTGCGCGTTGTCGATGGTGCGTTCGCGCCCTACGAGAGTTGTGTTAGGCGGAAATCGAGCACGGGGCTGCGCCGTTCAATGGCGTGACAGATGCGCTTCGCAGATTTCGTGCAGCACTTCGGGGAGCCGGCCGTAATCGCGCGCCTTGTCGAGGAAATGGGTAGCGCCCAATGCGATCGCCGCATTCTTGTATTCAGGCAAATCATAATTGGTGAGTACGATGATGCGCGGTTTGGCCGGCGTGGCGGCCAGTGCGCGCATGACGCCGAAACCGGTGCCCTGCTTCAGATGCAGATCCAAAATGATGACATCGACAGGCTCGCGCTTGACGGCCGCCAGTGCCGCGGCCTCCGTATCTGCGGTGCCGATCAATTCAACGTCCGCAATCTGTCGGATAGCTTCGGTGAGACGTTCCGTCAATACTTTGGAATCCTCGACCAGCAATACCCGCAATGACTGCGCCATTAACATTGCGCCCATGGTAATCGTACTTCTGTTAGGTGGTGGCCTAGTGTAAAGCCGAGCACCGCCGCAGCGTAACGCGGCGTTAATGGATAGTAATGTCGGAGAATTCTCACGCTAGCTCACTTATTGGATGAGTCCGTTTCGCAATGCATAAGAAGTTATGTCCGCATTGGCGGTAAAGCTCATTTTCTCCAAAATGCGGCTGCGATAGGTGCTGACCGTTTTGACGCTCAGGCTCAGTTCATTGGCAATATCCGACACACCGCGTCCCGCCGCCAGCTTGCAGAATATTTGAAATTCGCGGGTCGACAGCCGCGCATGCAGCGGCTTGTCCGGGTCGCCGTCCAGATCCGCCACCAGTATTTCCGCCAGCGCCGCGCTTACATAACGCCGCCCCGACAGCACCGTGCGCACGGCTTTCATCAACTCTTCAGGGGCACTGTCCTTCGATAGGTAGCCGCTGGCGCCGGCGCGCAGTACGTTGACGGCATATTGCTGCTCGGGCAGCCCGCTCATGACCAGCACCCGGACATTCGGATGGCCGGTTTGAATGTGACGCAGAATGTCGAGGCCGCTGCGATCGGGCATATGAATGTCCAACAGCACCAGGTCCCACTCTTGTTGGCGCAGCAAATCCAAAGTTTCGTTGCCGCTCGCTGCCTCGCCGACGGCGTTGATATTGGCGTCGGCCTCCAAAAATTGCTTGAAGCCGGCTCTTACAACCGCATGATCGTCTGCGATCAGTACTCTTGACACGATGATCTCCCTTGACTACGCGATCAGGAATTCGCGCACTCTTGGCTCTGCGAGTAGACAT
This sequence comes from Gammaproteobacteria bacterium, assembly GCA_034667865.1. Taxonomy (GTDB): domain Bacteria; phylum Pseudomonadota; class Gammaproteobacteria; order Steroidobacterales; family Steroidobacteraceae; genus Bog-1198. The sequence goes on along the minus strand of JAXDQN010000106.1, from coordinate 1,294 downwards.
TGAGCTTGTTGTACAGCGTCTTGAGGCTGCAACCCAATGCATCGGCCGCGCGCCGCTTGTTGCCCTTGAAATAATCGAGCGTTGCCTCGATCAACGATCGTTCGACATCGTCGATTCGCGAGCCCACGCGGATGTCCAATCGTTCACGGTCAGCCGGGAACTCGCCGCCGCTGCGCTCCGGCGCCGCGCCTGAGTCGGCGGTTCGCAACGCGGCATTTTGAATCAGCGGGGCCAACTCCAGCACTACGTCGCCCATGATAAATGCCCGTTCGATGCAGTTCTTAAGCTCGCGTACTTTGCCGGGCCATGTGTGCTGCTTGAGTGTCATGCGCGCCAGGGCCGACAAGCGCTTCTGCGTGTGCGCCTGGGCATTGAGCTCATTGAGGAAATGCGCGGCCAAAGTCTCCACGTCGTCGCCGCGCTCGCGTAGCGAGGGCAATGCAATCGGGAACACCGCCAACCGGTACAGCAGATCTTCGCGCAGCTGACCGCTTTGAACCGCCTGCAGCGGACATCGATTGGTCGCCGCAATCACGCGGGCATCACAGGCGTATTCGGTGTTGGCCCCGACGCGGTAGAACTTGCGCGATTCCAACACACGCAGCAAGCGCGTCTGCATTTCCAGCGGCATTTCGGTGACTTCATCCAGCAGCAACGTGCCGCCCTGCGCCCGCTCGAAAACGCCGGGATGCGCGCGCACGGCGCCGGTGAAGCTGCCCTTCTCGTAGCCGAACAATTCCGCTTCGATCAACCCGGGAGGAATCGCGCCGCAGTTGATGGCGATGAAAGGCTTGCCGCGCCGCGCGCTGCTTTCGTGGATAGCTTGCGCCGCCAATTCCTTGCCGGAGCCGCTTTCGCCGGTGAGCAGCACACTGGCCTCAGTCGGACCGACGCGCTCGATCAGCCGGATGATTTCCTGCATTGCAGGCGACCCCCCCAACAGCAGTGCGGCTGCAGGAGTGGGCTGCGAGACAGTCTCTGAGAATTCGAAGTTACGGGCGTTGATGCCGTTATGGGCGACGCTTTCGATGCTGCTGACGTTATTCATTATTCCTCTCTCCTCGTGGGCGCGTCCGTGTAATCGTTACACTGAACACCCGTAGATTTGTAACCTGTGCCGCCGGGCGTCGCCAGGGGAAGGGGCTGATCATGGGGCCGGACGATTCGATTTTTTTTGTAGGTGTCCGTCCTACATTCACCGGCAAGCGCTTGATCCGCAAGCGCGCAAGAGAGCTTTTTTTTAGCGGTGGTGATGCGGTTTCGAGCTCAGGCGCGGACGCGCGCGTGCTGGCAC
>JAXDQN010000105.1:0-5590 GCA_034667865.1 Gammaproteobacteria bacterium | reverse complement strand
GGCATGGCGCGTCCAGACGTTGATTGCGGAGCAGTTTTCTATGTCGTTCCGGCATGTGGATCACGAACTTGCGGCGCAACCTGTGGACGCGAAGCCTAGTCGGCCGAGGCGGCCCTCGCCTCTTTCGACCACGAAATACGCGAAGAACAATAGGTAAATGGCCGCCAGAGCAAAGGCCGGATCCTGCCCGCACCAACCCGGCTGGTCGGATACTTTGTCGAGCACCGGTCGCAACAGCTGGCGTATCCCTCCGGGCACGTCGCGGTACATATCGGCGAAATGGCGATTCTTGAACTCGAGAATGTCAATGAATAGCAGCAGCCAGTGCTGAGCGTCGTCATACACCATCGAGCGAATCGCCGTGGCCAAAAGCTTCAGTCCGTCGCGCGAGAAAGGCTCGGTCAGCAAAATGACAGCGCGTCGATGGAAAGCGGTCATGCACGCGCGGTAGGTCTTGACCAGCTTCTCGAAAAGCGCTTCCTTGCTGGAATAATAGGTATAGATTGCGCCCTGAGAGACGCCGGCCTTCTCCGCAATATCGCGGATGTTGGTACCGTGAAATCCCTGTGTAGTAAAGAGCTCGAGCGCGGCCGCCTCGATTCGCAGCTGCGTGTCGTCGGGCCGATCTGAAGAGATCTCCGGTAGAAACAGCATCGGTACCGGCGCGGGCTCAACGCCACGTGACTTCCCAACCGGAGTCTCGGGCGGTGCGCTCCACATGCGGCCGGATAGGAGGCGGATGAAGTCGATCCGGCTCTGCATGGCCTCCTCGAGCAGTTTCTGCCGGTCGGAACCGTTCGACCGCTTGCGCCGGCCGTTGCCTCCCGCGGTCTTGGGCGGCATCCGCCACAGTCCCCCGCACAGCAGCTCGACCACCTGCTTGATTGCACGCTCGTTTCTGTTCGGCGATCCCGATGAAACGTTGGAGGCGGAGAAACCAGAATTTGGGTATGACAAAACGCCGCGGACGCCAGGTTATGTCGCACAGGTTTCCTTCCAACTGCAATAGATCTATATTGCAGCTAGGGAGATCTACAAAAAAAAGCGCCACAGTCGCTTAAGGCAGTAAAACAATGGGATTCCTTACCCGTGTTGCCGGCGTCGCAATGATCGTCGTGTGCAGTGCTTTTCCTCAGGTGCTGCATGCCCAGGCGAATGTGACCACTTATCACAATGATAACGCCCGCACCGCGCAGAACACGCTGGAGACGACCCTCACACCTCTCAATGTAAACAGCAACCAATTCGGCAAATTGTTTACCGTGACAGTTGACGGGAATGTATATGCCCAACCGCTGTATGTATCCAATGTGCACATTGGCGGGGGCACACACAACGTCGTATACATTGCTACCGAACACGACAGCGTGTACGCCATCGATGGGGACAGCGGCGCTGTCTACTGGCAAATCAATTTGCTACCGGCCGGCCAGACCCCGGTGGTCAATACGACTGCGTTCAGCTGCTCGGATCTGGTTCCGGAAGTCGGCATCACGGGAACTCCCGTGATCGATCTCAACACGGGCACCCTGTATGCGGTGACCTTCTCCCAGCAGTCAAACGGCACGGTTTCCCAATTCCTACACGCGCTGGACATCCAGTCGTCAGTGGAGAAATTTGGGGGTCCGGTCCTCATCCAAGGCTCGGCTCCGGGAACGGCAGAGGACGGCAACGGCACCACGGTGAAGTTCAATCCTAAGCTTGTGGGGCAGCGCGCGGCTCTGCTGCTCACGGAAGGCCACGTCGTGATTGCGTGGGCCTCGCACTGCGACATCGATCCTTGGCATGGGTGGGTCATGTCGTACGCCGCCAGCACGCTGGCCCAAGAAGCGGTGTTTAACCCATCCGCCAACGGCGAAAGAAACGGCGTATGGATGAGCGGCGGCGGCATGGCCGCCGATGTGAACGGAAACATTTTCATCGTCACGGGTAACGGTTCATGGAACGGCACGACGGACTTCGGCGACAGCATCGTCAAGCTGGGCCCTCCCAACGCAGGGGTATTCCCGGTCCTGGACTACTTCACTCCCTTTAACCAAGCTACCTTGTCGAACCTCGACCATGACCTTGCATCCGGCGGCCTCGTGCTGCTGCCTACGCTGCCGTCGGGCAAACAGTTGCTGACGCAAATGGGCAAAGAAGGAACGATGTACCTCGTCGACCAAAATAACATGGGGAAAAATTGCACCGTGCAGGTGCCCGCCTGCAGCGGCGGCGATCCGCAAATCGTGCAGGAGATCCTCAATGCGACGGTAGGAATTTGGGGCACGCCGGCGTATTGGAACGGCAGTATTTACTGGACGGGCGGTAACGGCGACACGGGTGCCGCCGACTCGGTGAAGGCATTTTCGTTGAATGCGAATGGCAGCGGGCTTGTTTCAAGTTTGCCCACCTCCAAGACCACGAAGACATTCAAATATGCGGGACCGATACCCTCTATTTCAGCCAACGGCTCAACCAGCGGAATTCTCTGGGGATTGGATGACACCCAGTATCAGCAAAACACCTGCACCGGACCGACGAACTGTCAGGTGTTGTACGCATTCGACGCGAGCAATCTTGCGACCATGCTTTACAATAGCAGTCAGGCCCCGAATAACCGCGACGCGCCTGGTGCCGGAATAAAATTTGCGGTGCCTACCATCGCCAATGGAAAGGTCTACGTGGGCAGCAAGCATGCGATGTCCGCTTACGGCCTGCTGACCACCTCTGTGCCGACCGCAGCGACCCCGACGTTCTCTCTGCCGGCGGGAAGCTATGGTTCGCCACAAACCGTCAGCCTGTCGGACACTGTGTCGACAGCGGTCATTCATTTCACGATCGATGGCACAACACCAGGCGCTAGTTCTCCGGTGTACGGCGGCGCGTTGCAGATAACCCAGACCACGACCGTTCAGGCGATCGCGATAGCGAGCGGTTTCGCCAACAGTGCCGTCGCCGCGGCGACTTACACGATTGCTTCCTCACAGCCCACTGCAACAGTTGATGTCAATCTGAGCGCTGCGTACAACGTGTACGCGATCTTCAGCAATGGCACGCCGGTGACGAACGGCGGCATGGATACCGGAGGCTATGCTTACTCCGAGAATTTGATCGGCTCCTCGATTGTGTGGTCCGGCACAACATTCAACATGGGCAGCGCAGGCGTGCCCAGTGCCGTCAATAGCGCGAATCTTGGGCTGCCGGCGGGCCATTTCACGGCAATCAAATTACTGGGCGCCGCCGTCCAAGGCAATCATATAAACCAGGTGTTTGTTGTCACCTACACCGACGGCACCACCGACAGCTTTACCCAGAGCATGAGCGATTGGACGGCTCCACAAAACTACCCGGGCGAATCCAAAGCATTGACCATGCCTTCTCGCGTCAGAGTGCAGGGCACACTGAACTCACCCGCATACATATACGGCTACTCTTTCGCCATCAACAGCGCGAAAATCGTCCAGAGCCTTAGCTTGCCGAAAAACCGTGATATTGTCGTGCTCGCTGTGGCCTTGTCTTCCGCGAGCGGCGCGCCACCGGTGACTCCGAGCCCGACGTTCAGTTTACCGGCTGGAAGCTATGGTTCACCGCAATCCGTCACCCTGTCGGACACCCTGTCGACAGCGGTCATTCATTTCACGATCGATGGCACAACGCCAGGCGCAAATTCTCCGGTGTACGGCGGTGCTTTGCAGATAACCAAGACCACGACCGTTCAGGCGATCGCGATAGCGAGCGGTAACACCAACAGCGCTGTCGCCGCAGCGACTTACACAATCGCTTCCTCGCCGGCCGGAACCCCGGTCAATGTCAATTTGAGCGCTGCGTACAACGTGTACGCGATCTTCAGCAATGGGACGCCGGTGACGAACGGCGGCATCGATACCGGAGGCTATGCCTACTCGGAGAGTTTGATCGGCTCCTCGATTGTGTGGTCTGGCATCGCATTCAACATGGGCGCTCCGGGCGTGCCCAGCGCCGTAGATAGCGCGGATCTTTCCTTGCCGGCGGGCCATTTCTCGGCAATCAAATTGCTGGGCGCCGCCGTCCAAGGCAATCATGTAAACCAGAACTTCGTCGTCACCTACACCGACGGCACTACGGATAGTTTTATCCAGAGCATGAGCGATTGGACGGCTCCACAAAACTATCCAGGCGAATCCAAGGCATTGACCATGCCCTCTCGGGTCAGGGTGCAGGGCACACTGAACTCGCCCGCTTACATATACGGCTACTCCTTCTCCCTCAACAGCGCGAAGACTGTGAAAAGTATCACTGCCCCAAAGAATCGTGACATCGTCCTGTTATCGGCCGTCCTTACGCCATAGGGGCATTTTCCATGCCTGCCAGTTAGAGCGAATTCGCGTGCAAGTGCCTTGTAATCGGAAACAGGGATGGAGGCATCCGATTCGGTGGCCCTCAACCTGTGCAAGGGAGGCAGATGTATTCAACGCAAACAGCAACGCCGTCGCGACTGTGAACCGATATATTTTCAAGCGTCCTCCTGGCGGCAGGCTTGCACTGAACACGCGTCGGGCAAGCGACCCTCTTTAGGGTCGCGACAATCTAAAGATTACCGCGCTCACTCGGTTGGCGCTTTTTGCTGCGGCCTTTTCCCGTCAGCTTCTTGGCGAAGGGGTCATTGTAGGTACGAAGCAGGTTGATGAAGGCGCTCAGTGTAGCCGGCACGTTGCGGCGGTCGGGATAATAAAGGCAGAACCCCGGCGATGATGGCATCCAGCCATCCAGCACCGAGACCAGCTGACCACTTGCCAGATCACCTTTGACGCGCGCCTCCCATATATAAGCGAGGCCAGCACCGGCCAACGCAGCGTCGCGCATCAGTGTGGCTTCGTCCAGGGTCAATGAGCCTGGCGCGTCAATCGTCAGCGCCCGGCCCTGCTTTGCGAATTCCCATCGATACAGTGCGCCGCTCGGCCAGCGAGCGCGGATGCAACGATGCGCCATGAGGTCTCTCGGTTTAGCCGGCGCAGGATGATCCCGCAGGTAGGCTGGCGATCCGACGACGACGAAGCGTAACTCCGGACCGAACGGCACCGCGATCATGTCGCCCGGCACCGCATCCCGTGGGCGGATGCCGGCATCGAAGCCCTTGGCCACGATGTCGATCTGCTGTGCGTCGGTGACGATATCGACCTTGGCCTCGGGGTAGCGCCGTTGGAACTGTAGGACCACGGGCACGAGGATCTGCCGCGCTGCCTCGGCCGGGCAGTTTAGACGCAGTGTGCCAGAGGGGCGACCGCGCCGGCTGATCGTCGCCGCCATCGCGGCGTGGATGTCGGACAGTGCCGGTCCCACCGAGGCGATGAACTGTTCGCCGGCCTCCGAGAGTGCAACGCTTCGCGTCGTACGGTTGAACAGCCGCACGCCAAGCCGCGCCTCCAACCCTGCGACAGCGTTACTGACGCTGGTTGCTGAAACCCCCAGCTCAATAGCAGCAGCGCGGAAGCCACCCAGGCGGGCGACTGCCGCAACCGTATCCAACTCCACTAGGCCTGACCGATACATTGTCCCGCTTTTCGGATTGCCATGTCACGAATTGTCCAGCTTATCATGGCACTGCCCAGAGGCTAAAATGCTTTCCGCA
>JAXDQN010000104.1:0-5817 GCA_034667865.1 Gammaproteobacteria bacterium | reverse complement strand
AAACCTTCCAGCCCGTTCTTCTTCAGCACATCCTGCAGCTTCTGCTTCACCTGGCCTTTGGCCAGCGCTTCCATGTCCGGGCGCACCGTGGGATCGGCATAGGTGCCGGTGATTTTTAACGGAATGTCCACCATGGTGGTCGTCGGTGCTTTCAAAATACTGGCCGTCATGGTGAGGTTCAGCCCCTTGCTGGGCAGATTGACGCTGCCTTGGCCTACGACTTTGAACACCGCAGAAGAAATCGTTAAGTCTTTGGTGGTCGCCACGCCGTTGACGATATCGGCCGTGGCCTTGAAGGCATCGAACTTGGTGCGCTTGGTATTGGCGGGCGGTGCCGGGGATTGGCGATCGATCAGCGCCTGCGCCGTGCCCAGCTCATAGGCCAGATCCACCCCTTCGAGCGCGCCGTCGGCAATGTTGGCATCGACACGTCCGTCCATGGTCTTCATCACCGTATCCGAACTCGTGCCATGCGCCAGAATTTTCATGGTCACATTCGCGCGTCCCGACGCACGGCCCTTCGCGCCGCTGTTGGCCAGCAAGCGCGCCAGATCCACGCCGCTGAGATGCTCATCCAAACTTAAGGTCGGCACCGCGCTGCGCTGATCCAAGGTCACATCGCCCGCGAATTGGCCGCCATCGAGTCCCGCCGTGATGGGATTGAGCCGCGTCACGCCATCATGAGACGCCACGACCACTTTCAGATTGGTGAGATCCATGCCGGCGGCCTTCGCAGCACCCAAAGTGAAAGTGCCATCGGCCGCGAATAGCTTGGCCTTTTCGCCAGGCTTCGCCGCTTCCGCTTTGGTCTGCGGCGCAGCGGGTCCGCCATCCGGCGCGCGATACCGATCCAGGTCGATCTGATCCACTGCCAGCTCGAATTTCACCGCCGTGGTCGCGCCGCTCGACACCTTGATGTCGCCCTTGAGGTTGGTGTCATCCAGCTTCAGCTGCAATTTGTCGAGCGCGGTGCCGGCGGCGTCGTAGCTGAACGCGAAGGCGCCCGACAGCTCGGACAACGCTTTCGGATCACGCGTCTTCGGCAGCGTGATGCCCAATCGCGGCGCGAATTCATGCAGCACCAACGGCGCCAAGGTGATCGAGCCCGAGGCATGCAAGTCGTCCATGAGTTGCGTGACAGCGACGCCGCCGGTCACATGGACATTGGCATAGCTCACCGTGAACGCCGGTGCCCCCACGGTCTGCTTATCCAGATTAACGGCGAGTGCCGGCACCATCAATTCCCAATGCGCGGGACGGCCATCGTCCGGGCGACGCAAGGTGCCGCTCAAATTCACGGCGGCAATACGCATCGCGCCATCGGCCTCGAGTCCGAGGTCAAATTTGGCGACCACGGTAGCCTCGGTCGCCGGCGTGCCGTGCTTGGCATCGAAGCTGATGTTGACGGGCACATCGCTGCCCGCCACTGAACCGGTTTCCAGATCGAAGTTATCGATCACCGTGTCCTCGTAACTCACCCGTCCATGTTGAACCTTCACGTTCGACAGTGACCCGATGCGCGCTGCACCGCCACGGCTGTCGACCTCAGGTTCCGGCTTCGCATCCTCGGGACTTTGCCAGTTGCCCTTGCCGGCCTTGTTCTTCGCCAACCGCAAGTCCAGGCCATCGATCTCCACGCGCGCGATCTCCCGGCGCTTCTGCAGCAGCGGCAGCAGCTTCACCCGCACCGCCGCCTTGGTGAAGGACAAAAACGGCTGATCGCCGAAGCCGGGTGGGTTACCCAAGCTGGCGGGCCCGAGTTCCAATGCGATCCAAGGGAACACCGACAGCTTGATGTCCCCTTCCAGCTTCAGCTCGCGGCCTGTCGACTGCTTCACAGCCGCGGCGATCCGGTCCCTGAAATTGTTGGGGTTTACGAACAGCCGGGTGCTAAAAAGAGCCGCGGCAATGATCACCACCAGGACGCCGGCGATAACCCCAAAAAGCTTGGCTTTTCGCATGTTTTTCACTCTGGATTGAGAGGTCGATCATAGCTCAAGCGGGACCCGCTTCGGCCGATAGCCTTAAGATAAGGCTTCGATGCCCATAGGTCACAAATCCGCATGCGCAGCTGGTCGGTTCGCAACAAATTACTCACGCAGCTACGACGAGGCTCGGATACCCAGGATCCTTTAGGTTCCGCCGATGATCTGGCCCGTCACCCTCTGGATGAGACCGACTCCTCCCGGCGTCGTTCGTCTGAGTTTCTGGAATTTGCTCAGGCCGCCGGCGGCTTCGGGGTTTTTGAACTCAGTTTGGTGACCGGCATGATCCAAGGCACCTCGCTGTTTTTCGAGTTGATCGGCCTGGAATGCCGCGACATGACCCTGTCGCGCGAAGAGTGGCTGGCCTCGGTCCATCCCGAAGACCTCGAGTGCGTGGTCGACGCCTTGAGCGCAGCGGTCGCCTCCGGCAGCGGTTACCAATTGGAATACCGTACGCTCTTAGCCAGTGGCGAGACCCGCTGGCTGGCCGGGCGCGGCCAGATTCTCTTGGCCGCCGACGGCTACGATTCGCGCGCCATCGGCACCATCACCGATGTCACCGAGCGCAAGGACCTCGAAGACAAGCTGCTGTATGCCACCGAATCGCTCAACATCGCCCAGGCGGCCGCCGGTGTGGCGACCTTCGATTTCGACATCAAGCGCAATGGCCGCATCTGTTCGGACAATTTTCACGAGATCTTAAACATCCCGGCCACCACCAACCTGCAGAACCTAAATGCGGTGCTGGCCAAGGTGCATCCGGACGATTTCGCCACGGTGCGCAGCGCACCGCGGGCGACGAGCCGGCAACAGCCCTCCTACCGCTGCGAGTACCGCGTGTTGCTCGACGGCGGTCGCGAGCGCTGGATCGCCGAAAAGGCACGCGTGACGCACGACAAAAGCGGCCAGATCGAGCGCATCGCCGGTGCGCTGGTCGACATCACCGATGTGAAGCACATCAAGGCGGCCTTGGGTTCCACCGAGAGTCGCCTGGAACGCGCACTGCGCGGCATGAAGGATGGTCTGTGGGAAATCGATTTCATCGCCAACACCAGCTGGTACGGATTGCATTTCTCCGAACTCTTGGGCTACACCGCCGAGGAACTGACCAATTCCCGCGAGCGCTTCGTCGCCTTGATCCACCCCGATGATCGCAATCAGGTCAGCCAGAACCTCACCGCACATTTGGAGCGCGGTGCCGAGTTCGACATCGAGTACCGCGTCAAGCACAAGGCGGGGCACTACGAATGGATCCGCTCGCACGGTCAAGCCGAACGCGCCGCCGATGGCACCCCCGTGCGCTTGGCGGGCGCGATGCAGGTGATCACCGATCGTAAAATGGCCGAGCAGGCGACCCTCGAGGCCAAGCTGGCGGCGGAAGCGGCCAACCGCGCCAAGAGCAGCTTCCTCGCCAACCTAAGCCATGAAATCCGCACGCCCATGAATGGCGTCATCGGCATGGCGCAGATCTTGTCCGACACACCATTGGATAGCGCGCAACGCGAATACCTCGACATCATTCGCAGCAGCGCCCAGGCCCTGCTCTCGCTGATCAACGACGTGCTCGATCTCTCCAAGATCGAAGCCGACCGGCTGGAATTGGAGAACGTGGAGTTCGATCTCATTCACTTGCTGTATGAGACGGTGGCCGCCACGGCACTCGCCACCGCGGCCAAAGGCATCGAGCTTTTGGTCACGGCGGAAAATACGGTGCCGATAATGGTATGCGCGGATCCCGGGCGCCTGCGGCAAATCATTTTGAATCTCATCGGCAATGCCGTGAAATTCACGCACGAGGGTCACATCGCCCTGCATGCCGACGCGGCCGCGGCCGCGGATGGCTACATCAGCCTGACCATCGAGATCTCGGACACCGGCATCGGCATCCCTGCCGAGAAATTGGACCGGCTATTCAAGTCGTTTTCGCAGATCGACGCCTCCACCACCCGCTATTACGGCGGCACCGGCCTGGGTCTGTCCATCGTCAAGCGGCTGGCCGAACTCATGGGCGGCGAAGTTGGCGTGCGTAGCGAGGAAGGCAAAGGCTCGACCTTCTGGGTCCGCGTGCAAGTGGCGAAGGCCAAGGCGCAGCCGCAACGCGAATTGGTGGGAAGAGGACGCCGCGTACTCATCGTCGATGATCTGGCCCTGAGCCGCGAGAGCTTGACTAAGAAGCTCACGCTGTTTGGCTTCGACACGACAGCCGTGGGTAGCGTCGAGGAAGCCCTGACTCTGCTGTCCCAGGACTCAACGTTCAATTTGGTGCTGGCCGACGAACACATGCCCATGCGCGGCGGGCTGGACCTGTTGTCGGTGCTGCGAACCGACCCGCGCTATCCGAAGATCCCGCTGATTCTGCTGTCTTTGTTCGGTGCCGAGCACGACACCGCCGAGCGCGAGCATCGCCCCGACGCCATTGGCTTGAAGCCCGTCCGCGCCGTCGCCTTGGCCGCCCTGGTGGACCAAGTATTAACCGGCAAGACCCCACACGCGGCGATGTTCAAGGCGCCATCGGCCGCCACGTCCACCTTCCAGGGCAGCAAGATCCTTGTGGTTGAGGACAATCCCATCAACCAGCGCGTCGCCCAGCGCACGCTGCAAAAACTCGCCGCCGAAGTGACCGTGGCCAATAACGGCGCCGAGGCTTTGGAACACATTGCCGCCACGCAATTCGATGCCGTGCTGATGGATTGCCAGATGCCGGTGATGGACGGATTCACCGCCACCCGCCGCATCCGCGAAATGGAGCGCATCGGCGGCATGAAGCGGCTGCCCATCATCGCGCTCACCGCCAATGTCATGACGGAAGATCGCGAGCACTGCGTGGCCGCCGGCATGGACGCGCATTTGGGCAAGCCCATTGAGCCGCGGCAGCTCGTCGATACCTTGAGCCGCTACTTGAAAGCGGTGGTGCCCGCCCCCGCCATCGACCGCGAAGCGCTGCGCGCCGTGACCGGCGGCGACCTGGAGTTCGAGCGTGAGCTCGCGGAAACCTTCATCAGCAGCGGCGATCAATGTCTGGCGGAGATTATCGCGGCACTGCGCATCGAGGACTTCGACACGGTGCGCAAGCGCGCCCACGCGTTGAAAGGCGCCAGCGCCAATATTCACGCCACCAGCTTGAGCAAGACCGCCTCAGCGCTGGAGCGCGCTGCCGGTTGTGAAACGGTGCCCCCCTTGGGAAATCTGGTTCAAGAGCTCACCGAGAAGCTGGCCGCGGTCAACGCGGAACTGCTCAAGGTCGGCTAGCCCATCGATTGCAGCAACCCGTGCATGACCCGCACCGCATGACCTGCCACATGAACTGCGACGACGATGCCGGCGCACTTCTCGGTCCGCCCGAGAAGCAGGCTCGGCCGGCCAAAATCGACGCCTTGGTGGATGCGCCACGCCAGATCCGCGTCGCGCTCGGGGCGTAGCCACGCAAGCAGCGCGATGATCGCCGCACCTGCGCTGCCGGTCGCCGGATCTTCAGGGGTGGCGTCCAGCGGCGCGAACACCCGCGCATGCAGCTCCATCGAGGCTGCTTCGCGATAGTAGACAAACACGCCGTCCGTGCCGATCGACGGGAGCACTCTCTCATGAGCCGGCAGGCTAGGTTTGGCGCGTTGCAATCCCTCCCGCGTGGTTACTTCTGTCACCAGCCACGGTAGCCCGACGGAGATGACCTGAGGGGCGTGCGTCGCGACGCCGATATCCGCTGGGGCCAGCGACAGGCACGCTGCCGCGTCCTCCACCGATATCGATGATCGGATCGACAACGCCTCCGGTGCGGTAAACTCCGCCCCGACAACGGCGCCCCCGTCGCGCAGGAGACGGATCTGCACGAGGC
>JAXDQN010000103.1:0-7294 GCA_034667865.1 Gammaproteobacteria bacterium | reverse complement strand
GTGTCCGCTTCACCGCGGTAACCTCCGTTTGCTCGTGAATCTCGGCGCCGCGCGCCCGGGCGCCTTTGCGCAGCGCCATGGTCAGATCGGCCGGCGCAATATGTCCGTCATCAGGATGATACAAGGCGCCGACGATATTCGCAGTGTCAGCGCCATTGCCCAGTTCCACCAGGGGCCAGAGATCCTTGACCTGTTTGGGTCCGATGATCTGGTACGGCACGCCGATGGTATTGGCCGTGCCGCAGTACTTTTGATACTCATCCATGCGCGCCGCACAGGTGGCCAAGCGCAAATTTCCGGTCACGTGAAAACTCACGTCCTGTCCGGTTTCCGCCGGCAGCCGCTTATAAAGGTCTACCGAGTACTTGTGCAGCTGACCGACCGTGTAACTCATGTTGAACAACGGCAGCAGGCCGGCGGCGTGCCAGGTCGATCCCGCGGTCAGCTCGGCTCGCTCCAACAACACCGCATCGGACCAGCCTTTGAGCGCCAAGTGGTACAGCGTGCTGACGCCCACAGCGCCGCCGCCGATCACCACGACGCGGGCATGAGTTTTCATCTACATCCACTCCCTAAGGGGTTTGCCGTGGGTGAGTGTAACGACCGTACCGTCAAACGACACGCCAATTGCGACGGCGGCTGGCGGAAATGCGACCGAACCTGCTGCGTGGCATAATCGCAGCCCCGCCAAACCCTGGGTTTACCTCTGCGTAAATACAAATACGCGTTTTTGACGCTGCCTAATTATTCGCTGATCGCGGTTGCCAATGCGCTCGAGCCTTTGCGCATGGCAAATCGCATCGTCGGCGAGGAGGTCTACCAATGGTCATTGATCAGCGTGGACGGCACGTCGGCGGATGCCAGCAGCGGCCTCAGGCTGTCGCCCACGGCGGCGCTCAAAACGCTGGGCGAAGTCGACGTCTTGTTCGTCTGCGGCGGCATCAATGTGCGCGAAGCGGTGTCGCCGGCGCTGACGGCCGAATTGCGACGGCTCGCCGAGCGTCAAGTGCCGCTGGGCGGATTGTGTACCGGCGGATATGCACTTGCGAAAGCTGGGCTGCTGGATAATTATCGCGCGACGATTCATTGGGAAAATCTTTCGGCGTTGCGCGAGGAGTTTCCGCGCGTGCGGCTCAGCGATCAATTGTTCAGCATCGACCGCGAGCGCTTCACCTGCTCTGGGGGAACCGCGCCGCTGGATTTGATGCTGAATCTGATCGAGTCGAATCTCGGCTCCGCGATATCCAAGCGCGTCGCCGAGCAATTCATCATGGACCGCGTCCGCAAAGACACCGATCGGCAGTACGTGCCGCTGCGCGCGCAGATAGGCGTCTCGCACCGCGGCTTGCTGCGAGTGGCGCAACTGATGCAACAACATATCGAAAAACCGCTGTCGCTGGAGGCGATTGCGAAATCCTCGGGTCTGTCGCGTCGTCAAATCGAGCGCTTATTCAAGCGCGACTTGAATTGCGTGCCGAAGCGCTACTATTTGGAAATGCGTCTACGCCGCGCGCGTGAGCTGTTGTTGCAAACCGCCATGCCCATCATGGATATCACGGCGGCCTGCGGATTTCAGTCTCCACCACACTTCTCGAAGTGCTACCGCAGCCAGTTTGGCCATCCGCCCAGTGCGGAACGCAGGATCGGGGCGTCCCCGCCAAGCCGTCGTTAATTGAGCCGATCGGGTCGCTTTTCGGCTGATTCGATCCTGCCAAAGATTGGTATTGTACGGCTATATGAATACACGAGACGGCATGCTGGATCGGTTGCGCCGGCGCAAGCTCAAGACCCCGCTGGAGCGGGGATTCTATGGGGGCGAGGAGGAGCACCGTCTCGATCTGGATTTGATCTGGTATCGCGAATGGTTGTTCGTCGGCCACGATTGCGAGGTGGCGAAAAGCGGCGACTACATGACGGTGCAGATTGGCGAATATCCGATCTTGATCGTCAGAGATCGCGACGGCTCATTGCATGCCTTTCACAATAGCTGCCGTCACCGCGGTTCGCGCATTTGTTCGGCCGAGCATGGCAATTCGGCCCGCTTGGTGTGCCCTTACCATCAATGGACCTATCAGCTCGACGGCCGGCTGTTCGCCGCGCGCGACATGGGTGCGAGCTTCGACCGTGCGCAGTACGGCCTGAAACCAGTGCACTGTACCAGCGTGGGCGGCTACATCTGGGTATGCGTGGCCAAGGTGGCGCCCGATTTCGAACCGATTCGTAAACACATCGAGCCTTATTTCCTGCCGCATCGCATGCAGGATACCAAGGTGGCATTCGAGTCGACCATCATCGAGCGCGCGAATTGGAAATTGGTGTGGGAGAACAATCGCGAGTGCTATCACTGCGCCGCCAATCACCCGGAGTTGTGTCGTACCTATCCGGAAGACCCGGCGGTGACGGGCGTAGACGCCGGCAATGACAATCCGCGCATCGCTGCCAAGTGGGCACGTTGGGAGTCTCTCGGCTTGCCGAGCAAATTCCACATATCTGCCAGCGGGCAGTATCGCACGGCTCGCATGCCGCTGATTGAAGGTACCGTAAGCTACACCATGACCGGCAATGCAGCGGTGCGCCGGCCGCTGACCGACGCGATCAAAGAGCCGGATATAGGCACCTTGCTGCTGTTTCATTTCCCCAGCATTTGGAACCACATCATGGGCGATCATGCGAGTTCGTTTCGTATGCTGCCAATCAGCGCTACGGAAACTCAGTTGACGACCAAATGGCTGGTGCATCGCGACGCCGTCGAGGGGGTCGACTACGACGTCAAGGCATTGACTGAAGTTTGGTTGGCGACCAACGATGAAGATCGGCGCATCTGCCAGGAAAACCAGTTGGGCATCATGTCCCCCGGATACGATCCGGCTCCCTATTCGCCTGTGCACGAAGATGGCGTTGTGCAGTTCGTCGATTGGTACTGCTCGCATTTGCAGAGCAGACTCGAAGAGGCGAATTCAAGGGGGTAGGACCGGCTGGCTGCAAGTGCGGACATAATGCCCAGAAAACTGCGGAAAAATACTGATTTCTGAGACCTGCGGCCTACTCTGCCCAAGCCTGGAAATGTAGAGTTCGCCCCAATAAGGGTTCCAGCGCCAACAGGAGAACGGTCATGGTAGAAACGGTCGCCCGCTGGGGCAATAACGCGTTGTTGCTTACCTGGGCGGTAATGACTTACGCGGTGGTGATCTCGCTGCGCTAATCGCGGAGGACGCCTACGCGTCCCGTCACTGCGTCCAGGGTTGCCGGCTTGACGGCCAGCTCCTCGGCGGTGAGATGTTTGGATTTGCACAAAACTACGCTGTAATAATAAACGTAGTACCCCACTAAAATGTAGAGCAGGGCAACGGTCAGTGGACTGTTGACTATGGACGCGGCTGCGAAGCCGGGATTGGGCGCAGCGGCGCCCGGCGGACCGGCGCCCGTCGCGGCGTACACCTGTACGAAACGATAAACCAGCCGTCCGAGAAACAGCAGCGAGATAACCAGCCCGGTGTAGGTGTGCGGCACGAAGAACAGCTGTCCCTGCTCGCGCAAATACCGCGTGCGCGAGGCGCCCCAAAGCGCTAGTGCAATGCCCACGATCAGGCCGATGGCCAGCGACTCGAGGTAGGCGGTCTGGCGCATCACGGAAGGCAGCAACAGGCAACCGATCAACAGGAAGAGTCCGATGCGAAAACCCAATTGCACCGGCCTCAGGCGCTGTTTGCCGAAGCTGCGGCGCAGCCGGAGATAAACGCTCCACACCACCACCGCGGCCAGCAACAAGGATACGAATTGCGAAGACGTTGGGTGCATTTAACTGCTACTAATACACGATGGCGGGTGCGAATCCAAGCGTGTTGGGGACCTCCGGGCAGCTGACTCGGGGCGTCGGGGCGTGGGGCGCCGTGGCCGTCAACGTAGCCAACATGATCGGCACCGGCGTATTTCTGAAAGCCCGCGTCATGACCTGCAATGTGGAGAGCCCGAAGCTGGTGTTGCTGGTGTGGTTGTGCGCTGGACTACTCTCGCTGGCCGGCACATTTTCCTATTCGGAAATCGCAGCGATGATGCCGGAGGCTGGCGGCGACTATATTTATCTGCGTCGAGCTTACGGCCGGGTTGTCGGCTTCCTTTATGGCTGGATGATGTTTGCCGTGGCGCGCGCCGGTTCCCAAGCTGCGTTGGCGGTGGGCCTGGCGATTTTCATGAATGAGGCGCTACGCGGCGTCTTGGAACGCTGGCACATCGGCTCTTTTACAGGTCTCACCGTCGTGGCGCTGGTTACGATTTGGATCGTTGCACTGATTAACTGCGCTTCTGTGGCGATGGGCGGCCGTGCGGCATTGGTTTTAACCCTCGCCAAAGTGGCCTTGGTGGTGGGCGTTGGGACTGCCGCGTTCGCGCTGGGACAAGGCGACTGGTCGCATCTCGCCGGTTCCGGACTTGCCGGCAGCTGCGAAGGGGTTTCGCCCAGCGCGCGCGGCGGCATCGCAGGCTTTGGCGCAGCGATGCTCGGCGCGCTGTGGGCCTACGATGGTTGGAACAATGTGGCTCCGCTGGCCGGCGAGATTCGCAATCCGCAACGCAATCTGCCGCGAGCATTCGTGGGCGGCATGTTGGTCGTGGCGGCTCTGTACCTGTTCGCCAATTCGGCCTACTTTTACGCACTCACGCCGCAGCAGGTGGCGAGCGTGCCGGCATCGTCGTCGGTGGCGACTGAAGTCTTACGGCGATTTCTCGGTCCGACAGCCGTTTCGTTCACGGCCCTGGCACTCATGGTTTCCTCGTTCGGCTCTCTGCACGCCAGCGTGCTAGCGAATTCGCGCATTCCTTACGCCATGGCGCGCGACGGATTGTTCTTTCGTTCCCTGGCGCGCCTGTCGCCTCGCGCCAATGTTCCCGCCAGAGCCATCCTGGCACAGGCCGCATGGGGTAGCGTGCTGGCAATTTCGGGCACCTATGACTCGCTGACCGATTCGGTCATCTTCGCATCGTGGTTGTTCTACGGATTGAGCACGGCGGCGCTGTTCGTGTTTAGAAAAACCATGCCGGACACGCCGCGGCCTTATCGAGCCCTGGGCTATCCCGTCATTCCGGTTATTTTCCTCTGCGTCACCGCAGCGCTGTTGGTGAATACCTTCATTGCGGCGCCACGCCAAGCCCTGCAGGGCGTCGCGGTGCTGCTGGCCGGACTGCCGTTCTATTGGTATTGGTCGCGCAACGCGAAAAAAATGCCGTCCGAGCACTAGCCGGGACGGCATCACTGGACTGCTCTACTAAGCAGCGGCGGGCAGATCGAATACCAGTACCTCGGCCTCTTGCCCACCGTTGAGGTGCAAGCTGGTTGTGTCGGCGATTTTCAGCGCATCGCCGGCTTGCAGCCGTTGACCATTCGCGCTGACCACACCACGCGCGACGTGCACGTAGATGCGCCGGCCTTGGTTGACGCGGAGAGTTGCTTGCTCAGCGTCGCTGAACAATCCGGCATACAAGCGGGCATCTTGATGGATCAACAAGGAGCCATCGGCGGCATCGGGCGATACGATGAGGCGCAACTTGCCGCGTTTCTCTTCGGCGGCGAATCGTTTCTCTTCGTAGCTCGGCTTGATTCCGCGCTTGGCCGGTTGAATCCAGATCTGCAAAAAGTGCGCGGGCTCGCTCGGCGAGGGATTGAATTCACAGTGCTGCACGCCCGTGCCGGCGCTCATGCGCTGCACGTCGCCCGGTCTGATGGTCGAGCCATTGCCCATCGAGTCCTTGTGCGCGAGTTCCCCCGACAGCACATAACTGATGATTTCCATGTCTCGATGAGCATGCGTGCCAAATCCAGCCCCAGCCTGCACACGATCCTCATTGATCACCCGCAACGGTCCAAATTCGACGTGTTCGGGGTCGAAATAGTCCGCAAAGGAAAAGGTATGAAAGGACTTCAGCCAACCGTGGTCGGCGAAGCCGCGTTCTTCACTGCGTCTAATGTTGTTCATGGGAACCTCCGTGATTCGTACAATAGGCTCGAAGAACTGAATAAAAAAGCGCAAAATTCAGCGCCTATTGATCGAATTTATGGATATATCCCTTGCTCGCTAAGACCTCGCTGGAACAATGGGCCGTACTTGCCGCTGTGGTCGATGAAGGCGGTTTTGCGCAGGCAGCCGTCGCCTTGAATCGCAGTCAGTCGGCGGTGAGTTACTCCATCGCCCGGCTGCAGGAATCGCTCGATTTGCCTTTGCTTGTGGTCGAAGGACGCAAGTCCGTTCTTACTCCCCATGGCCAGACGCTGCTGGCTCGCGCGCGGGGATTGTTACGGGAACTCGATACGCTCGAAGCCTTGGCACGCGGACTGAAACAGGGTTGGGAGAGCGATTTGAGGTTGGTGGTCGACGCCGCATTTCCGCGGCCGCGTCTGTTGGAGATCATCGCGGAGTTGCAGAGCTCCTGTCCGAGTACGCAAATACAACTGGCCGACGTAGTGTTGTCCGGCGCAGAGGAAGCCATCGTGCAGGGCACTGCCGATCTGGTCGTCACCAGCCGCGTACCGGCCGGCTACCTCGGCAACTGGCTGATGGATGTCAAGTTCGTGGCGGTCGCGCATGCCGATCATCCCTTATCTCAATTGGGGCGTGAGCTGGTCGCCGAGGACTTGGTGCATCACGTGCAAGCGGTGGTGCGCGACTCGGGCACCGAAAATCCACGCGACGATGGCTGGCTGGGCGCAGAGCGGCGTTTCACGGTATCGAGCTTGGAAGCATCACTGGCGACGATCAGCGCGGGTCTCGCCTACGGGTGGTTGCCGGAACACATGTTGGTCGCACCCCTACGAGCCGGCATGCTGCGCGAACTGCCCTTGGTCGCTGGAGCGCGGCGTAACGTGTCGCTGCACATCGTGTTGGCGCAGCCGGATCTTCTGGGACCTGCCGCCCGCACGGCCGTGGAGTCGTTTCACCGACACGGAAAATAGCGCACACGGTAGGACGCACCCTACACCGGGTAACGCGCTGTCCTGACTGATTATCCACGTGGTCCTGACTAAAGTCCGACCATCCGATCAAGGGAGAGTTCAAATGTCGTTAGGGACTATTCTGCTCATCATCCTGGTTTTGCTGTTGGTTGGCGCGTTGCCCGCTTGGCCGTATAGCGGCAGCTGGGGCTACTATCCCAGCGGTGGTTTGGGTTTGGTGCTGATCGTGCTGTTGGTGCTGGTCGTGTCCGGACGACTGTAGTGTCGATTCGGATCTGGGCGGCTGCGGCAGCAATTTTTGTTTCGGCGCTGAGCGCAGCGTCGGGGCAAGTCACCGACACCGCGCATTGT
>JAXDQN010000102.1:0-5499 GCA_034667865.1 Gammaproteobacteria bacterium | reverse complement strand
GGTTTGAATTGCGCCAGGTCCACGTGCTCGAGTTTCATATCGATATCGGTCTGCGGAACGGGTGCATGCGCATCGATGGCAACGGTCCCGGAAAACACCCCCTGGGGCAGGGTGAAGGACAACGGATCGAGGGAGATGCGGCCGTTGTCGAGCAGCAGATGAAATCGCACCTGCTTCATGGGCAGCTTCGCGGTCACAATGGAAGCGGCGTCGAAGGTCAAATCTGCATCCATGCTACGCACGCGTCCCACTTGCAGATCTGCATCCGGCAGCAACAGTTGGGCGCTTTGCGTTGGCGCCGGCGGCGGGTGTTTCGCGGTCGAGCGGCCCTTTTCGACGGCTTGCGGTTGTGCCAGCGTATTCGACTTCTGTTGCGGCGAGGCCTGCGAGCCCAAGGGCGCCGCCAAATCGGCGAGGTTCAGTTGCTTGGATGTCAATTGGGCCGTGAGCTTGGGTCGTTCGCGTCCGGTGTCGATGGCAAGTTGTCCTACAATAGCGCTGCTGCCCAATTTGCCGCGCAGATCGTTCACCTTGAATATTAGGTTGTCGCGTTCGACGGTTCCGGCGATGTCGTAGGGCGGCGTATTGGGCAGTGCAAGCCCGCTGAGATAATAAATATCCGCCAGATCCTGACCCTTGATTTCGAATTTGGAGCGCACGCTGGCCAGATCGAAGGGATGCGGGATGTCAGTGTGGGCGGTCAACTTGATATCGGCCGCGGTGACTGAGGTATCGAAACTGTAGGGTCGAGACGGGTCGACATCGATCAGAGGGCCTCCTGCCACCTTCAGATCGAAGGGCTTGCCATTCAGCACACCGTTGCCTCGCAGGCTCAGGGCGGTGTCTTCGCCCCTATTGGGCTCGCGCTTCTCGATGATCGACACGCTCCCTTGAAACTTGAGCTTGCGGATTTGATCGACCGCCGACAACTTGCCGTCGGTGATGCTCAGTTGCTGGACTACAGGGAGATGGGTGGGCGCAGAATCGGCCGTCTTGGCTGGTCGGTTCCCGTCAGTGGAGAAGTCCCAATTGGCTCGTCCAGTCGCATCGCGCTGCAAGGCCAGGGTGGGCGCCTCGATAGACACCCGGGGAAATATCAGATGAAACTTCAGCAACGAGCGGAGGCTCAGCACTACGTCCAGTCGTTGCACCTGCAGCATTTCCTGGTCGCCGGCCCAGCTGGGATTGGCAAGCCGAAATCCTTCCACGATGATTTGCGGATTGAGCCTAAAGATGTGAATGCGGACGTTTCCGTCGATGGCCGCCTGGCGCCCGGTCGCTGAAGTTACGCTGCTGACGATGAGGTTCTTCCACACGCGGGAAGGCATCAAAGCAATCGTCACGAGCGCCAGCACGATGACGGCCAGCACTCCAGCGAGGATTTTGCCCGCGATTTTTGCAGGACGATTGCGACGATTGCTCAAGCGACCCCCGGGGAATGTGCGGGCCAGACTATCCCGCCTGGGTAGTCAGGCGTTGTCGCCCGATGTCCTCTATCTTCCGTCGGAATGCACCGCGCTTGGGGGGCGGTAGGCGAAATCCCGCACGACTTGGCGGCATTCAACCTTTTATCCGCCAGGCGAGATCGATTAGATAGGGAGCATGCAGCGCATAATTTGTCAGCTGGCGGTATTTGCGGGGGCCCTGGCGTGCATGGCGGCCCCGTTGCAGGTCGGTAGCGCGCATTCGGCGGGCAAGTTTCAGCCGCGTTGCTCCGTGGCCAGAGCCGCGGAGCGACGCGATCGTGTGGAATCTTTGCCCGTCAGCGGGACCGGGGAAGTGGCCGAGTCGCTGTGCGCCGCTTCAGCTCGAATGGCGGAACACGGATAGAGCCACCGCAGCGCCGGCCAAGGCGACCAACGCTTGCTGGCCCCAATCCGCCTCGATCTCAGCCTTCAGATCGCCATCCTCGATCAGGGGATTGTTCTGAACCGCGATCATTTCGGCCCGCACCTGCGCTCGCTTGCGACGTATCTCCGGATCATCGGTATCCGCAATGCGCTTGAGAAGATCTTCCAGTACGGCGAACAATTCATTGAACTTCTCGTTCTTGAAAGAGGCTGTTTCCAGCGACGCTGAGTTGGGATAAGTATTGGTGTTTATCATGGCTGGCTCCCTGGGATTGCGCCGAATTGAACCTGCATGCGCACAGTACGGTACAACTCGCGCGGGAAAAGTCGGTTCAGCCCTACGGCCGGTGTAAGACAGTGGGCGACGTCGCAAATAGACATCCATGACTTGGCGCATGCCAAACCACAGCTTGGACGTGGCGACTGGTTTACAATCATCAACATCAAGGGAGAGCGCATGCCGGGCAAGCTGGATCGTCGGGAAGTGATGCAAGGAGCCGCCTCGGTCATGCTGCTGGCCGGGTTGCAGGGTTGCCAGGTTCTGCCAGGCCCCAAACTGCGACTCAGCCCTGTTCGGGCCAGCTTGGATCGAGTCACTCGCATCACGGTGTGCACGCGCCCGTTCCGCGCCGCCGGCCCGCGCGTGGAACGCGAAACAGTCGGCGAGAAGTGGGTGGTGCATAACTACGGTCACGGCGGGAGTGGCTGGTCGCTGTCCTGGGGATCGAGCAGCATCGCCATCCAGCTGGCGCTGGCTAGCGGCGAACGCGATATCGGCGTACTCGGCTGCGGCGCCTTGGGACTTACCTCGGCCCTGCTGCTGCAGCGTGCCGGCGCCACGGTGACCATCTACGCCAAGGACTTGCCGCCCAACGTCCGCTCGTCCCTGGCCACGGGGGTGTGGAGTCCGGATTCGAGAATTTGTCTGCAACAAAACGCGACTCCCGCATTCAAGCTGCAATGGGAGAAAATGGCACGCACCTCGTTCCAAAATTATCAAAGCTTCCTGGGGCTGCCCGGTACACCGGTGGAATTCATCGACAACTATTCCGTGTCGGATTCGCTCGGCGGCGAAAGGAGCGAATCGCTGCCGGACCCGCGGCCGCCGTTTGCTGACCTGCAGCGCGAACTGATCGGCGACTTGATCCCGGCAACCGCGGAGTTTTCGCCGGGCAGTCATACGCTGGGAAATCGCTACCTGCGCCGCCACACCGAAATGATGTTCAACATCAGCGCCTACACGCGGGTTCTGCTGGATGAGTTCCACGCCAATGGCGGGCGCATTCAGATCCGCGAGTTTCACGGCGTTCAAGATTTGGCAGCTCTGCCCCACAAGACGCTCATCAACTCAACCGGCTACGGTGCGCGGGATTTGTTCGGCGACCAGTCGGTTACGCCGGTTCGCGGCCAGCTGACCCGGCTGATACCGCAAGTCGAGGTGAACTACGGTCTGTTCTACAAGGGCGTGCTGTTCGTGCCGCGTCGAGATGGACTGGTGTTCCAAGCCGTGGGGGAGAATGACTACTACGGGTTTGACGATGCGACCACGGTTGCGGACCGTGCCGAATCGGAGCGCGCCGTGAACACGATCGCCGGCCTTTTCGCGAACGCCTGATGGCGAAAACCACTGCCGGGTATGCCGGGAAAAACTGAATGCCGCGGCATTATGAAAATCCCCGGCAATTATGCGGTTTTTGCCGCAAACGTAGGTTACATAATGCGCGTTGAGCTGCAGACTCTCTCACTCCAATGCAGCCCGTGCATCTAGATAATGAGCGTCGACACCCGGCAGCACTGATTGCGTTCGTCAGGGTGTCAATTCGGTAAAAGTCGCGCGCATGGATGCGCGCGCATAAGTACCGGCGCCTTTAAACCATTTGCCGCGCCGATGCCTCTTACTTCTCGAGCAACGAGAAAGCAGGCGGCATGATTCACGGCCAAATACGATCCTTCGACGCGCAGGCCAGCGATGAGCCCACGGCCACCATCTCCGCCGCCGTCAACGGCAACGTCGCGGCCTTCGAACGGCTGTATCGACAATATGCGCCGCGCATTTATGGGCTGTGCCTGCGGCTGACTGGACAGCGCGAAGCGGCGGAGGATTGCACTCAAGAAGCCTTTGTCGCGGCCTGGCGCGCGATTGGCGGGTTCGAGCGGCGCAGCCTGTTCTCATCGTGGCTGCACAGAATTGCCGTGCATACGGTGCTGTCGCGGCGCCGCGGCCTGCGTAACCAGTACGAGGTGGCTGAACCGAAGTCCGGATTGCCGGATCACCCCGATCCTGCCGGCGGTGCGCCACCACTCGATTTGGAGAAGGCGATTGCGGCGCTGCCCGATGGCGCGCGCCATGTGCTGGTGTTGGTCGGAATCTACGGTCATAGCCACGCCGACGCTGCGGCCAGCTTGGGAATTGCCGAGGGTACATGCAAGGCGCAGTTGCATCGCGCACGCCAATTGCTGGCCGCCTCGCTGCAGTTGGAGGAATCATGATGGAACGTCCACACAACTCATTAGATCGCTTGCTGGATGAACTGCCGCGCGAGGCGACGCCGCAACGGAATCTTTGGCCCGGTATTGCTGCGGCCATCGGCAACAAGCCACGGCGCTCGCGATCCTGGTTCATGGCCGTCGCGTCCGCGGCCGCCGCTGCGTGTCTGGCGACGCTGTTTACCTGGGCCTTCCTGCAGCGCAATTCTGTGCCGCGGGTCATTCAGGCCGCAACAGCGCAGGGAGCTTTCGATGAACCGCGCGATCCTAAATTCGTGCTGGCGCGAAACTCACTGGAGAAAACCTATACCGAGCGTCTGGCGCTGCTCAAACCGGAGACGCGCGCCAAGATCCAGGCCAGCCTGGCGGAGATCCGCAAGGCCCACGAGGACATTCGACAAGCGCTGATTGCGGACCCGCAAAGCGTGGCGCTGGAACAGATGCTCCAAAGCACCTGGCATGACGAATTCGATCTGTATGAAAGCGTCGTGCAGGCCACTCAACCCCCCCTGTCGAGGATTTGAACAATGATTAAAAAATATGTGCTGATGGCCGCTCTGGGAGCTCTGCTGGGTCCCTGGAGCGTGGGATTCGCGGCCTCGACCGTCAATGAAAGCCGCCCGGCAGACGCGCAAGGAGCGGTCGAAATTTACAATGTCGCCGGCGCAGTGAGCGTGCAGGGCTGGGACAAGGCGGAAGTCGAAGTGACTGGAACCATCGGCAAGGATGTCGAGCGGGTGGAAGTCACCGGCGGCGGAAGCCACACCGCGGTGCGTGTCGTGCTGCATTCCTCACATGGGTGGAATTCTGATGGCGAGGCCCGCTTGACGGTGCATGTCCCGGCCGGCAGTTCGCTATCGTGCAAAACCGTGAGCGCGGATGTGAAAGTCAACGGTGTGCGGGGTGAGGCGACGCTCAAGACGGTTAGCGGCGATGTGGACGCCGAGGTTGGCGGCGATGCCAGCGCGCACGCCGTCAGCGGGACCGTGCATTTGAAGGCGACAGCCGCCAAATCCATCGAAGTCGATACCGTCAGCGGCGATGCCGATGTAATCGGCGGCGGCGGCGAATTCGAAGTGACCACGGTCAGCGGCGACGCCAAAGTGAAGCTGGGCAACGTCACCCGCGCGCGCTTTCAATCCGTGTCGGGCACCATGTCGGC
>JAXDQN010000101.1:0-3070 GCA_034667865.1 Gammaproteobacteria bacterium | reverse complement strand
GGCAGAGCATCTCCAGAACGGCCCTCGCAGGCACCAGCTACGTAACAGCCACATAAGCTGCATGCCACCAAGCTTCGTTCACGCGCCGCGCCCGTGCCGGCAAAGATTCATTCTTCGCATTGTTCCTACATGGCATCTTTATTCCCGCAACGCCCCGTTCCCCTTGCTTTCGGCGATATCCAGGGTTGCCGCGAAGCATTCCAGCGTCTCCTGGCCAAAGCCGCGCCGGGCGACGCCACGCCGCTGTGGTTTGCCGGCGACATCATCAATCGCGGCCCCGAATCGCTTGCCACGCTGCGTGACCTGATCGCCCTCGGCGATCGGGCCGTCGCCGTCCTTGGCAATCATGACCTGCACCTGCTGTCCGTATCGGCGGGGATCCGGAAGTCGAAGAAAGGCGACACCATCGACGAAATCCTGGCCGCGCCCGACGCCGCCGATCTCCTCGACTGGGTCCGGCATCGTCCGATCGCACACTTCGACCACGGCATGCTGATGGTCCATGCGGGCGTCCTGCCGCAATGGGACGTCGCACTGACACTCGAACTCGCCGATGAATTCCAGCGCGCTCTCCGCGCGTCCAACTGGAAAGAAACGCTCGCGAGCCTCTACGGCAACGAGCCGGCCCGCTGGAAACCCAAGCTCAAGGGCAGCGACCGGCTTCGTGTGGTGTGCAACGCGCTAACGCGCTTGCGCTTCTGCTCCGCCGAGGGCGACATGGACTTCTCGTCCAGCGGCGGTGTGGACTCGGCGCCCCCGGGCTTCAGGCCCTGGTTCGACGTGCCGTCGCGCGGAACGGCGGACGTGACCGTGGTGTTCGGCCATTGGGCTGCGCTGGGTCTCATCATCCGCGATAACGTCATCGGCCTCGATTCAGGCTGCGTGTGGGGCGAAGCGCTGACGGCTGTGCGGTTGGCCGGCGACCCCGCCGAGCGCACGGTGACGCAGGTGGAATGCTCGAACTGCCGCGCGGTTATCGACTAATTCATCGACTAATTCACCGACTCCATGCAGCGTTCCAGCGCCTCACGCCATTCAGGCGTCGTTAGTCCGAAAGTTGTGAACAGCTTGTGGTTCGATAACCGCGAGTTCCGTGGGCGAGCCGCCGCAGCGGGATACGGCGAAAAAGCTGCCGTAGGGATCGCCTTGACCACCGGTTTCTGCTCCAGCGTCGATATGTCAAAGATAGCCTGAGCGAAACCGCACCACGAGGTCGCGCCGGAAGCCGTCAGGTGATAAATGCCCGAGTGCCGCAGCCACTCGCGCCGATCCTGGACCAGAAGCTGCGACAAGACGTCGGAAGTTATCGTCGCGATGGTCCTGGACCATGTCGGTGCGCCTATCTGATCGGCGACCACGCTCAACTCTTCACGACGCGCGCCAAGCTGCAGCATCGTGCGCAAAAAATTCTTGCCTCGCGCGCCGTACACCCAGCTTGTCCGCAAGATCAGATGCGCGCAACCCGACGCGGCAATCGCCTGCTCGCCGGCCAACTTGCTCTTGCCATAAACGTTCAATGGATTCGCGGCATCGTCTTCTTCGTACGAACCGTCTTTCGTGCCATCGAAGACGTAGTCCGTCGAGTAGTGAACGAGCAACGCGCCAAGACGCTTTGCCTCCTGCGCCAGAATATCCGGCGCTTCGGCATTGAGACGCATCGCCGCAGCCACATCGCTTTCGGCGGAATCCACAGCGGTATAAGCCCCCGCGTTGACAACCAGTGCAGGCGACAATTCGCGAACAACTCGACGAATCTGTTCGGAGTCCGCAAGATCAAGGCCACCTCGATCCAGCGCCACCACATGGCCCAAACCCTGCAGACTGCGCGCCAGTTCGAAACCAACCTGACCGTTGGCACCCGTCAGCAAAATCAGTTTTCGTTCTTGTCCGGTGCTCATGTACGGGCGCTCACGCAAAGTGCTCTGCATCGGCCAGACGCAAGCCCGCCGCATCCTTCGCGGAAAGCATCGGCTCGAAGTTTATCGGCCATTCAATGCCGACTGCCGGATCATTCCAGATGATGCTTCGCTCATGCTCCGGATACCAGTAATCGGTCGTCTTATACAGGCACTGCGCCGACCCCGACAACACGACAAAACCATGCGCGAATCCCGGCGGCACCCACACCTGCCGACGGTTCTCCGCTGACAATTTCACGCCGCTCCACTTGCCGAACCGGGGGGAGCTTTTGCGGATATCGACGACAACGTCGAACACCTCGCCTTCCATCACGCGTACGAGCTTCCCCTGCGCATGCTCGATCTGATAGTGCAGCCCGCGCAACACACCGCGAACCGAGCGCGAATGATTGTCCTGCACGAATTCAACGCCCGCCTGCACGTGCTCGCTGAAGTCGCGGCTGTTGAAGCTTTCGAAGAAAAAACCGCGGGCATCGCCGAACACTTCCGGCTCAATGACCACGACTTCCGGCAACGCCGTAGCGGTTACGTGGAGGACCATGCGACGTGGTTCGTAAGTAGGTTGAGCAGATATTGCCCGTAGGCAGTTTTTGTGAGCGGGTGCGCAAGCTTCAACAATTGTTCGCCGTCAATCCAGCCGCGACGGTACGCAATTTCTTCAGGACACGCGACCACCAGGCCCTGGCGTTTCTGCAATGTCG
Organism: Gammaproteobacteria bacterium; assembly: GCA_034667865.1. Classification (GTDB taxonomy): domain Bacteria; phylum Pseudomonadota; class Gammaproteobacteria; order Steroidobacterales; family Steroidobacteraceae; genus Bog-1198. The sequence continues at coordinate 450 of JAXDQN010000101.1, read as the reverse complement.
CGATGAACAACGCGGCATCGATCAGCGAATCGGGCGTGCCCGTATCGAGCCACGCAAAACCTCGTCCCATGATCTCCACTTCGAGCTTGCGCTGCGCGAGATAAAACGAATTCACATCGGTGATTTCGAGCTCTCCACGCGCCGACGGTTTGATATCGGCCGCGATCTTGCAGACGTTGTTATCGTAGAAATAGAGGCCGGTCACCGCGTAGTTCGAGCGCGGCACCGCCGGCTTTTCTTCAATCGATAACGCGCGGAAACTCGCATCGAATTCGACCACGCCGTAACGCTCGGGGTCGTGCACGTGGTACGCAAAAACCGTCGCGCCGTCGATCTTTGCACTGGCATGCTCGAGTTGCTTGCCGAGATCATGGCCATAGAAAATTTTGTCGCCAAGGATCAGCGCGCACGGATCGTCGCCAATAAACTGCTCGCCAATGACGAACGCCT
>JAXDQN010000100.1:0-5968 GCA_034667865.1 Gammaproteobacteria bacterium | reverse complement strand
ATTCGCCATCGATAACATTGAAACGCAGGAGCGCTTCGACTATCTCGCCTACTACGACGCCCTCACCGGTCTTGCCAACCGGAACTTGTTTCTCGACCGCCTGGCCCAACACATGCGAAGTGCCGTGACCAGCGGCCAGCAGGTCGGCTTGTTTCTCGTTGATTTGGAACGATTCAAGAACATCAACGATACACTCGGCCAGGCCGCCGGTGATGAGCTCCTCCGACAGGTTGCCGACTGGTTGAAAAACACCGTGGGGAACGCGGATCTCCTGACGAGATTTGGCGCCGATCACTTTGCAGTGGTCTTGCCCAATGTAAAGCGCGAAGAGGAAGTCGGACGGCAAGTGGAAGAGACGATGGACAAGTTCATCAACCATTCGTTTCGTCTCAATGACGAGTCGTTTCGAATCGCGGCGAAGATAGGTATCGCTATATCTCCGCACGACGGAACCGATGCTGCCACTTTGTTCAAACACGCCGAAGTCGCGCTCAAAAAAGCCAAAATGGGCGGGGATAAATACCTATTTTATGCGCACAGGATGACGGAGGCGGTGGCAGGCCGTCTCACGCTCGAAAATCAGTTGCGTCTAGCGCTCGATCGCGAAGAATTCAAGCTCCACTATCAACCCAAGGTCAATATTGAGACAGGACAGCTTGCCGGCGCAGAGGCGTTGATTCGTTGGCATGATCCGGATACGGGTCTCGTGCCGCCCGCGCGCTTCATTCCGATCCTCGAGGAGACCGGACTCATTTATGAAGTGGGGCGTTGGGCGCTGCATAAAGCCATCGAGGATTACCTACGATGGTTTCGTGCCGGCCTTGCTGCCGTGCCGATTGCCGTCAATGTATCGCCTCAGCAGCTGCGTCATCGCGATTTCGTTGCCGACATCAAACTGGCGATCGCCGTAGATCCAGCAGCCGCTGCGGCGCTGGAATTGGAGATCACCGAGAGCATGGTGATGCAAGACTTTAAACACAATATCGCCAGCCTGCAGGCGATCCGCGGCATGGGGATTTGTATAGCTATCGACGATTTTGGCACCGGCTTTTCGTCGCTAAGCTACCTGGCGAAGCTGCCGGTGAATACACTCAAAATCGACCGATCGTTCGTCACCGACATGGTGTCTGGCGAAGAGGGCTTGGTACTGGTCTCCACCATCATCAGCATGGCGCACGCGCTAAAGCTCAAGGTGGTGGCCGAAGGCGTGGAGACTCAGGCGCAGTTGCGCTTGCTAGGATCGCTCAGCTGCGATGAGTATCAGGGATATTTGTTCAGCAAGCCGCTGCCCGCCGACGTCTTTGAGGCAAAATACCTCGCCGTACGAAACAGCGCTTCTTCCGATGCCGGCTCATCTTCAAATGAAGGTTCTCGCGCCTCCAGCAGTGCGCGGAAAAAAATGCTCAGGAGGGCTTCACGATTGAATCCATAGCGGCTGCGCAGGACCCATTCCGACTCGAGTAGCACCAGCAGCGTGTTAGACGCAGCGCGTATGTTCGACAGCGTACAGACATTTGGTGTCGGCATGCACATGCTCATTATTGGTCTGGCTCCCTCGACCGCACTAGGTCGGGAATAGGTCTGGATCGCTATTGCCAAGAGGGCCATCAACATGGATAGAGTGATTACACGGCGTGCACTGGTGAAGGGCGGCCTGGTCGCAGGCGCGTTCGTTCCGGTTGCAAGCTTCTTTATCAGTGGCGCTGCTTATGCCGACTTGCCAGCGCTGGATCCGAGTGATCCGGCCGCAAGAGGGCGCGATTACGTTACAAAATCGGTGAAGTCCGATGCATATTGTGGGAATTGTTCCCTCTATAAGAAGACAAGAGATTCGGTGGGTTCCTGCGCGCTCTTCGCGGGAAAGAGCGTAGAGTTCGCCGGATGGTGCAGCGGTTGGGTAAAGATTGGGGCCATTTGATGTGATTTTCTCGAGATCGAGGCCCCGGATTTCGCACATCGATGTATCCCTATGTAGCCTTATGTGGCCCCACATGCCGCGAAAATTCACGCGCTAATCACCCTTCGCGTTCGTAGAGGTATTAATCCGGCGAGCGGCAACGTCGAGGCCTTGTGATGCGCTCCGCAGAAGTGAAGATTGTCCCATCTGTGCCGCTCGCTGATACGGTTTTTCCCTACATCCCCGGCGGCTTTCTCGCTATAGGCTACCTGGATGACACTCGGTCGATAGCCGTTGAGACTATTTGTCGCGCGTGCCCGGACCGGCGCCCCGCCAAACTGCGCGAAAATCAGAGGGTCATTCATGGAGCAAGCGCTACCTGGCGAGCTTGGACGGGCGGGCCTTCCGGCGCGAACCGCATTACGCTCGATCGAGGCGTTCAGTCGCTTCTCGACAGCAGATTGGATCGTCGCGGGCGCCGCGTTGTTCATCATATGCAACGCCGCGTCAGTTTGCATCGGATGGTGGGCGCGCATACCAATACTGGTGCAACTGTTTCCTGATGCGCCCACTCATTTCAATACCGCGTTGATCTTCATTCTATTGGGGTTCGGGGAGCTGGGCCTGGTGCTCCGGCGCCGAGCCGTCGTGATGGCCATGGCGGGTATCGTGACTTGTGTCGCAGGCGCCGAATTGGCTGAATACGCGCTCGGTCTAAACCTGGGTATCGATACGTTGTTTGCGATACCGTTCGTCGGCGCAGAGGCCCCTTATCCAGGACGGATGTCGGGCAATACGATTGCGTGTTTCCTTCTCGTCTGTGGCGCGCAAGTCCTCATGTCCAAGCCGGAACGGGACGGCGGTGCCGCAACTACCGCCGCTGTCATTTTGAAAACGCTCGTGGGCGGAATCGCCTTCCTCGCGATGCTCGGTTACTTGGTAGGGTTGAAGAGCGCCTACGGATGGACTGATTCCGTGGGAATGTCGATACGCTCATGTGCGGGATTTCTGATTATCTTCATTGCCAGGATTGCAGCATTGTGGCAGCGCGACATAGTCGACAAGCCCAGCTTGCCAAACTGGTTCCTGCCCTTTCTGGCCATCTCCGTGGTCACCATATCGATCGGTCTGATCTGGATATTCGCCAGCCCCCTCGCCCGACCATTCATGGTCGATCCTCATTACGCGAAAGTCGCCCACCGAAGATCCATCGCAATGATATTGAGCGTCGGCACGCTCATCGTCCTCGGAACGATCAGCGTGCTGGTTGCAAGGCACAAAGCGGTGCTGGCGCGGGTGAGCGAGAAGAAGCTTTCCTCGGTGCTGGAACACATGTCCGAAGGAGTGATGCTCATCGATGCCAATGGGAACGCGTTCTACCAGAACCCCGCATCCATGCGCATTCATGGCTTGGAAGCGAGCGGAACAGGGTTCATCAAAAACCAAGACTTGCCGATTAACTGGAAAGGCTGGGATGAGCAGGGGCGTCCGCTCAACGTCGATGAGTGGCCGCTTTCCCGAGTTACTCGTGGGGAGCGCGTTCAAAACCAAATGCTGCGGGCGCGCCGGTGCGAGACAAATCACGAGTTCTTCGCCAGCTACAACGGCTCTCCGGTCTACGACGACAACGGCAAGATCGCGCTCAGCTTTATTACCATACAGGACATCACCGAGCGAAGGCGGGCGGAGACGGAGGTGCGGGAAAGCGAACAGCGTTTTCGGACGTTGGCCAACTCCATTCCGCAACTCGCATGGATGGCCCGCGCCGATGGATTCATCCTCTGGTACAACCAGCGCTGGTACGATTATACCGGCACGACGCCGGAGCAGATGGAAGGCTGGGGATGGCAAAGCGTGCATGACCCGGTCGCACTTCCGACCGTGCTGAGCAGGTGGCGCGATGCGATCGCCCTCGTGCAGCCGTTCGAAATGGAGTTTCCGTTGCGCGGGGCGGACGGCACGTTCCGCAACTTTCTCACCCGCGTCGAGCCGATAAACGATTCGCAGGGTCGGTTGGTGCAGTGGTTTGGCACGAACACCGACGTCGATCAATTGAAGCGGGTCGAACAGTCGCTGCGGGTTGCGCAAGCGCGGCTCGAGTCGACGCTTGAAGCCAGCTCGGTCGGGACCTGGACCTGGGATATCGCCAGCGACCGCCTGATTGCGGACGAATTCACAGCCCGTATGTTCTCGGTCGCAACGGATGCGGCGGCGGAAGGGCTGCCCGCGGCAGCCTATCTGCAAGTCGTTCATGAAGAAGATCGCGCGTACGTCGCCGGTGCCCTAGCACGCGCAATTGAGCTCTGCGCCGCGTACGATGTCGAATATCGGGTGAGGCAAGGCGGCGGAGCATTCCGCTGGGTGCAAGCGAGGGGGCGCGTTGAGTCCGATGGCGCGGGCCACGCCACGTATTTTCACGGAGCGGTGATTGACATTACTGATCGGAAGCTCGCGGAGTTGTCGTTGCGCGACAACAATCAGCAATTGGAGAGGTCCAATCGCGATCTCGAGGATTTTGCCTACATTGCCTCACATGATTTGAAGACGCCGCTGAGCGGCATCAAAAGTACCGCTTTATGGCTCGAGGAAGACTTGCACGATCTTTCAGACGAATCGCGAAAGCTACTCGGGCTCATGCGAAGCCGGATCAATCGCATGGAAAGACTGCTCGATGATTTGCTCACCTATTCACGGGTTGGCCGCGCCGATACGGCGGCCAGTGAAACCAAGTTGGCGGACATCTTCGCCAGTATCATCGAAGTATTGAATCCGCCGGCGCACATTCAGGTTCGCGTCGAAGTCGACCTCTCGGTGATTGTTACGGCGAGTGCCCAGCTGGAACAGGTCTTAAGAAACCTCATCAACAATGCCATTAAGCACCACGATAAACAGAAAGGCGAGGTAGTCCTGTCCGGAAAGCGTGTAGGGGACTTCATGGAATTCGTCGTCCGTGATGACGGCCCGGGGATATTGCCCAAATTTCACGGCAAAATTTTTCAATTGTTCCAGACGTTGAAGCGGCGCGACGATGTGGAAGGCAGCGGAATGGGGCTGGCATTGGTAAAGAAATTGGTGGAACAGCAAAACAGCCGCATTACCGTCCACTCACAAGGAAACGGCACAGGCGCGGAGTTCCGCTTTCAGTGGCCGACATTGCCGCTTACTTATGGCACCAGGGAGATGGCCAATGCTTGAGCCGAAAACGGTGCAGTTGCTGCACGTCGAGGACGATGACCTGTGCTTGATGGGGCTGAATCGTGCGTTCAAGGCTGCCAAGATCGCGAATCCAGTTAAATTCGCACATGACGGCATCGAGGCATTGGATATGCTGCGGGGAACAAATGGACGCCCTCGTCTACCACGGCCTTTTCTGGTTCTCCTCGATCTAAATATGCCACGCATGGACGGTATTGAGTTTCTCAAGGAGCTGCGAAAAGACGAGGAGCTGAAGAAAAGCATTGTATTCATTATGACCACGTCTCACGCAGACGAAGACAAGGTAAAGGCATATAACCTTGGCGTCGCAGGCTATATCCTTAAGTCGAATCCGGCGAATGCATTCCTGGAAGCAACCGCGTTGCTGGACACTTATTGGCGGGTGGTAGAATTTTCGGCTGCGTGATTTGCAATCGCACGCAGACTTGTTCCAAAAAGACCGCAGTAATTTCGGCGTTGACCCGTGACCCGTCGGCAAGACTATGAGCTCTACAGGAAGCCGATCGCTTCAGCACGGGCGACTGCCTGAGCGCGCGTTCGAGTGGCGAGCTTAACGAAGATGCTCTTGGCGTGTGACTTTACGGTTTCAGGCGCGATCCCCAACGACCGCGCGATGTCTTTGTTGGACTTGCCGTCCGCGATCATTTGGAGGATTCCAATCTCCCGACGGGACAGGGGGCGAGAGGTGATTGTCGATGATCCTTCGGTGTTCACCTGCGCAGTGAATCTAAGTAAAGTCGCGATATACGGACGCAGATTGGAGAGTCGGGGCTCATTCGCCTCGGGCGCGTAGTAAAGCCCCTTTAACAACTCCAAGAGTGGCCGCCCGGCATCCACAAAAACCATGCACAGGCC
>JAXDQN010000099.1:0-4506 GCA_034667865.1 Gammaproteobacteria bacterium | reverse complement strand
GCATGTTTGTTAAAAGCGGCGGCGATTTGCCGCGGGTCTATGCGGCCTTGATTGAATCGCCGCAGGCGTGGGACGCCGCCGCCCGCAAATTCAAGACTCCGGAAGATTTCGTGTTTTCGACCCTGCGCTCCCTCAGCATCGTGCCGCAACAGCCGGAAGAGGTGCTGCGCAGCTTCGAGCTTTTGGGCCAGCGTCAGTTCACGCCCGGATCGCCGGCCGGTTGGCCTGATACCGCGAAGAGCTGGGATGGCTCCGATGCGTTGATGCACCGGGTTTTGTGGGCGACGCGCGTGGCCGCCAAGTACGAACAAGGCATCCCGCCGGCAGAACTCGCCGCGGCCTGCTTGGGTAATTACGCGCGTTCCGCCACTCTGACTGCCTTGAGCCGAGCCACCTCATCCAGCCAAGCCCTGGCGCTGCTGTTGATGAGCCCTGAATTCCAGCGCCGATGAGCACCGTCATGAGCAACACTGTCTCGCGCAGGCATTTCTTGCTCGGCGCCGGCGCCTTGGCCACGGGCGCCGCCATTCCCAACGCGTTGTTTGCGAACACCGGCAGCGCCTCGCGCTTGGTGGTCATGATCCTGCGCGGCGCTCTCGATGGGCTGGCCGCCGTGCCGCCTTACGGCGATGCAGACTATGCCGGGCTGCATCGCGATCTGGCGATCGCACCGCCCGGCAATATCGATGGCGCGCTGCGGCTGGACAGCACCTTTGGCTTACACCCCTCCTTGGCCTTCCTGCATGAACGCTACTCCGCCGGCGAACTCATCGTGTTCCAGGCGGTGAGTTCGCCGTATCGCGACCGCTCGCATTTCGATGGCCAGAATGTGCTCGAGAACGGCTTGGCCAAACCCCTCGGCAGCGCCGATGGCTGGTTGAATCGAGCATTGACCGGCATGCCACGCAGCGGCGCGCGTTTGTCCGAACGCGCCGTCGCCATCAGTCAGAACGTGCCTCTGATTCTGCGCGGCGCCGCGCCGGTCATTTCCAAATCGCCGCAGACCACGGCGGATGTCGACGACGACTTGTTGACGCGCCTCGCCGATCTTTACTCCAGCGACGACTGGTTTTCCGCCCGCTTGAGCGAAGCGGTTCAGACGGAAAAACTCGCCGACGGTGCGGCGGTGACCCCGCGTCCCGCCACCCGGGATCGCGTCACTGCGGTGACGCGTATGGCGGCCAATCTGATGCGCAGTGATGGTGGCCCCGAGGTCGCCGTCATCGAGGCCAGCGGTTGGGACACGCATGCCAATCAGGGTGGGGCCAAAGGCGCCCTCGCGCAGCGGTTGGCCGGCCTGGACCAGGCGCTGCGATCGCTGGCCGACGGTTTAGGTCCGCTCTGGTCGCAGACCGCGGTACTGGTGATAACGGAATTCGGTCGAACTGCGGCCATGAACGGCACGCGCGGCACCGACCACGGTACGGGCGGCTGCGCGTTTTTGGCAGGCGGATCCGTTCGCGGCGGGCGCGTCCTTGCCGACTGGCCGGGCCTGTCCAGAACCGCGTTGTTGGACAATCGCGATCTGCGGCCCACGCTGGATTTGCGCAGCGTGTTCAAAGGCGTTCTCGACGAACACATGCACGTCGACGCCAAGAGTTTGCTCAGCCGGGTATTTCCGGACAGTAACGGCGCGCGCCCCCTGCAAGGCCTGCTACGCGCCTAACTGACCGCGGCTACATTTAAGTCGCCGACGGTTCCGTGCTGGAAGACATCGTGCTCGGCATATCCGGCTCTGCCGCCGGCATCGCGGGCGGTGCTGCCATCGGCGCGGGCGTCATCGGTGCCATCGGTCTCGGCCTGGGTCGCGGAGCTGCTTTCTTCTTTGGGGCCGCTTTGACGGCCTTCTTGGCGACCTTCTTGACCGCTTTCTTTACAGCCTTTCTGGCGACCTTTTTCTTCGCGGCTTTCTTCGCCGACTTCGCCTTGACACTTTTCTTGGCTTTCGCCTTGACTTTCATCGGGCGCTTTTTCGTTTTCTTGGCCGCCGGACGTTTCTTTGCCTTACTCTTTTTTGCCATGATCAATCTTCTCCTCGAGATCGTTCGAACTCGCTGTGAGAGTAGCCCTGAAAAAGTCTGCTGTCATCTGCGCATGATGCTGGAGTCACGCGTGCGGAATGCGTAGGCTGTTTCCATGATGCCGACAGAACCGAGTGCAGGCCCAGCGCCGGATGCCGTTCGACCACTGCGAGAGGTCTGGCTGCGGCCGCGTCGAGTATTCCGTGCGCTGGCTGGACGGCCCTTGGGCTTCACCGACTTTGCGCTGGCATCGGTGTTGGGAATTGGAAATTTCTTGGCCTTCTACCGCTCCCAGTCCGCGGATGCACATCGCGGCATCGGCGAAATACTACTGAACTCCCTGATTTTTGGTCCCATCACCGGCGTAGCGAGCATGTATCTGTTCGCCAGCATTTATGCCCGCCTGGGTGTGCGTGCCGGTGGGAATTCCAGCCGCGCGGCGGTGTTTCATGTTCTGGCCTACGGCGGAATGCCCGTGGTCGCCGCTCTGTGCGTATGGGGGCTGGCCATCATGCTCATCGGCAATGCGGCGTTTCTCGCGACTCCCAACAAGGAGTTGGATGGATTTCAGGTCATCATCCTGCAGCTGGGAATCTTTGCCTACCTCTTCCTGTGGTTGTGGAGCATCGTGCTGCAGGTGATGGGCTTCAGCGAACTGCAGGGCTTCGCCACCGGCAAAGCCTTGAGGATCTGGCTGCTCGGCCAGATACTGTCGATAGTCGCGTGGGTCGCGTTGCTGCTGATCGTTGCGGTCCTGTTTCCCGGCCTGCTGCCGCTCACCAACGCCTAGTTTGGAGCCGGCTTTCGGGCAGGTCGCCTTCTGGTTAAGGAAGTATGCGAAACAGGTACTCGCGAATATCGGCGATTTCGGCGGGGCACACCGCATGCGCCATCGGATATTCGTGCCATTCGACGCGATAGCCCTTGGCGCGCAAATAGTCGCGCGAAGCGGCACCTAAGGCCAGCGGCAGCGTGGCATCCGCTTGGCCATGCGCCATGAAGATGGGCGTAGCGTCATTGGCCAGCTGCCGCTCGGCGGCAAATGTGCTTTCGCGGGGCAGATAGCAGGAAAGTGCCATGACGCCCGCCAGTTTTTCCTCCAACCGCGGCACCGTGTACAGCGACACCGCGCCACCTTGCGAAAATCCGGCCAAGACGATGCGAGCACTCGGAATGCCGCGGTCGTTTTCGCGCTTGATCAGCTCCCGCACCTGGCTGTCGGTGTGTTTGAAGCCGCCGACATCTTCGACGGCTTTGCGGTCGAGTCCTTGGATGTCGTACCAGGCGCGCATGCGCGAGCCGCCATTGATGGTCACGGGACGTACCGGAGCGTGCGGAAACACAAAGCGCCAGGATTTTTCTGCGCGTCCGACCAGTTCCGGGACCACAGGCTCGAAGTCATGTCCATCCGCCCCCAGGCCATGCAGCCAGATGATGGCAGCATTGGGTTTGGATCCGGTTTCTACGTCTATGGTTTCCAGCATGGGGCGGTAATGTACTAGGATTTGTCGCGCCAGCGATATCATCGCGATATGCCGCTCACCCTGGACCATTTGCGCCGCTATGCGGTGGCTCGTTCGCTGTTCAAGCCAACCACCCTGCGCCGGGCCATCGACAAGCTGGGATTCGTGCAAGCCGACCCGATCCGGGCCCCGGCGCGGGCGCAGGATTTGACGTTGCGTCACCGCGTCGTCGATTACTGCGCCGGGGATCTGGAGCGCCGTTATTGCAAATTGCCGATCGAAGAGGACTTCTTCGTCAATTATGGCTTCTTGCCGCGCGCCCACCACCACCTGATGCATCCGCGGATCGCCCGCACCGTCTGGAGCCCAGCGAGGACCAAGCAGGCGCAGGCGGTGCTGGAATTCGTGCGCGAGCGCGGCATCGTGCATCCGCGCGAGGTTGACGCGCACTTTGCGCATGGCAAGGTCACCAACTGGTTCGGCGGTACTTCGAGCGCGAGCACGCAATTACTCGACGTCATGCACTACCGCGGCCTGCTGCGAGTGGCGCGCCGCGAGGGTGGTACGCGCCTGTACGCGGTGCGTATCGTGACCGACGCGGCCGGCAGCGGCGCGGCCGGCAGCGACGCGGCCAGCGTTGAGGCGCGCATGGACGCCTTGGTGGATTTGATCGTGCGCAAGTACGCGCCTTTGCCGGCAACCACCTTAGGCTCGTTGATTCACCGCTTACAAGGCGCGGTGCCGCAGTGGAGCGCGCATCGCAAAACCGCAGGGGAGCGCGCCAAGCAACGGCTGCCGCATGCGCGGGTCGAGGGGGTCGAGTGGTATTGGCCGGCCGAGGAAAATCCGCAATCGCGCCGCTGGCGCCCCGATGATGCGGTACGCCTGCTGACGCCGTTCGATCCCATCGTCTGGGATCGGCGCCGCTTCGAACTGTATTGGAATTGGGCCTACCGCTTCGAAGCCTACACACCGGCACCAAAGCGCAAGCTGGGCTATTACGCCCTGCCGCTGCTGTGGCG
>JAXDQN010000098.1:0-7043 GCA_034667865.1 Gammaproteobacteria bacterium | reverse complement strand
CGGTGCGCGAAACCGAGGCATTGGTGCGGCGCATCATTAATCCGCCGGCGGGCGACTCCAAGGTACCCCAGGTGGTGGATCCGGACATCCATCGCCTGGAAACTGAGATCGCAGATAAGCTGGGCGCCAAGGTGGCCTTCCAACATGCGGCTTCGGGCAAGGGCAAGCTCATTGTCAGTTACAACAGTTTGGATGAGCTAGAAGGGATACTGGCGCACATCCAATAAAGCGCCAAAATAAGGCGCAAAACGCCTTGATGCACCGGGGCGCCGTCTCTATAATGCGCCGGCCATTTTTGGCACTGCAGCGAAGCTTTTCGGATCTTCGCCCCATAAGCGGGATTTAAATTGATCGCGATCGACCTAGGCCTAGCACGGCGACTGGCTCTCAGCGTCGTCATGGGACAGGCGGCCGTGACGATAGTTTGCGCCCTGCTGGGCTGGCTGATTGCGGGTTCTCATGCGGCTTTATCCGCAGGCATGGGAGGCGGCATCAGCACCGTTGCGAGTCTCGTCATGGCATTGCTGGGTTTTGGCCGCAACGTCGCCGCGGATCCGCAGCGCGCCGTGCGCGCGTTTTTCATCGGCGAAACCGCCAAGATCGCGCTGGTGATTGTGTTGTTCGTAGTGGTGTTGAAGACGATGAGGGTGGTGCCGGTGGCGATGCTTGGCACGTATATAGCGACCTTCTTTGTATTTTGGGTGGCTCTGGCGAACGCGCTGCCGCCTTTGGGCGGCACAAAGCCGCGCGCAGGAACCGACAAGTAATTGATTCGAGGCATTAGAGACCCGATAAAGATAGTAAATGGCAGCATCAGAACCCACCACCGCAAACGAATATATCCTTCATCACCTGACGTTCCTGTCCAACAAGGAACCCAAGGGGATCGTGGATTTTTCCGTCATCCACCTGGACACGGTGTTTTTCTCCATCGCCTTGGCAGTCTTGTTCGCCGGCTCGTTCTTTTTCGCCGCCCGAACCGCCACGGCGGGGGTGCCGGGTAAATTCCAAAACTTCGTCGAGTTGCTGGTCGAATTCGTCAATCAACAAGTCACCGACTCCTTTCATGGCGCAAATAAATTGCTGGCGCCGCTGGCGCTGACGATCTTCTGCTGGGTGTTTCTGTTCAACGCCATGGATATCCTGCCGGTGGACCTGCTGCCGTACCTGGCGCATGGCGCGGGCATCGAGCATTTGAAAGTGGTCCCCACCACTGATCTGAACGCCACTTTCGCGATGGCCCTGACGGTGTTCGTGCTCATCATCTACTACAGCATCAAGATGAAGGGCTTGGGCGGCTTTATCGGCGAGCTGACCTTGCAGCCATTCAGCGCCAAGAATCCCATTGCGAAGGCCTTGCTGGTTCCGGTGAATCTGTTGCTGGAAATCGTGCCTTTCTTGGCGCGGCCCCTGTCGCTGTCGCTGCGTCTGTACGGCAACCTGTTTGCCGGCGAAATGATTTTTCTGCTGCTCGCCACGCTTACCCTGCACGGAGTTTCGCAGCTGTCGAGCGTCGGCGGCTGGACGTTGCTGGTCGCGCAATTCGCGCTGGCATTGCTGTGGGCGGTGTTTCACCTGCTGGTGATCACGCTGCAAGCCTTCATATTCATGGTGCTGACCATCGTTTATCTGTCGATGGCGCATGAACATCATTGATGTCTTTTAGTTCGGTAACACAACAAGTTCGCATCTGTTTCGTTTAGGAGAATTGAATGGAAAATTACGCACACGTCCAAGCAATGACCGTGCTCGCCGTGGGAATCATCTTCGGCATGGGCGCATTGGGCACCGCTATCGGCTTCGGCATTCTCGGCGGCCGCTTCCTCGAAGGGTCGGCGCGCCAGCCTGAGCTTGCACCCATGCTGCAGGTGAAGATGTTCATCGTCGCGGCACTGGTGGACGCAGTCGCCATGATCGGCATCGGCTTCGCGCTGTTCTTCACTTTCGCGAATCCGTTTACCGCCGGGCTGACGCACTAATAGTGCAGCCGGTAACGCTGGTCAGGAGACGATCGTGAATATAAATCTCACGTTGATCGTGCAGATGATCGTATTTATCGTGCTCATCTGGTTCACGATGAAATTCGTGTGGCCGATGATTCTAGGTCCGATGGACGAGCGCTCGAAGAAGATCGCCGCAGGTCTTGCCGCCGCCGAAAAGGGTACGCACGATCTGGCGCAGGCGAAGGAACGCGCAGACGTAATCATGCGCGAAGCCCGCGAGCGCGCCGGCCAGATCATCGATCAGGCGCAACATCGCGCCAACGACATGGTCGAGCAGGCCAAGGGCACCGCCACGGCCGAAGGCGCGCGATTGATCGCCGCCGCTCAGGAGCAGATCGGCCTCGCCGCCACGCAAGCCCGCGAGACTCTGCGGCGCGACGTGGCGCAAATCGCAGTCAGCGCAGCAGCGAAGATCCTGGAGCGCGAAATTGATGCGCGCACCCATACCGATCTGATCGACAAGCTCGCGGCGCAGATTTAAAGCGAACCGACATGGCTGAAAAGACCACCATCGCGCGGCCCTACGCCAAAGCGGCGTTCCAGGAAGCTCAGGGCGACCAACGCTTGGCGCAATGGTCCGACACGCTGCACACGGCCGCCGCCGTGGTTGGCGATGCACGCGTGCATGAATTGCTGGGCAATCCGTCGGTCAGCGGCGAGGACTTGGCGCGCTTCGTCATGGACCTTTCCGGTCCCGCGCTCGATGAGCACGCGAAAAACTTCTTTCGCACCCTCGCGGAGAATCGGCGCCTCGGCTATATACCGGAAATTTCCGCGCTGTTCGATGCACTCAAAGACCAGGCGGAAGGGGTCGTTGATGTGACGGTCACCTCGGCCGTGCCGCTCGCTGCGGCCCAACAACAGGCGCTTTCCCAAGCGCTCGAGCGCAAGCTCAAGCGCACGGTACGCCTGCACTACGCCACGGATTCCAATCTCATCGGTGGCGCTGTACTGCGGGCCGGCGACATGGTTATCGACGGTTCCCTGCTCGGCCGGCTCAAGCGCATCGCGTTCGAGCTGACGGCCTGAATGAAGCTTTTTGCTAGAGGATTTTAGACATGTCCATTAAGGCATCGGAAATCAGCGACCTGATCAAGGCGCGCATCGACAAATTCAAATCTGCCACGGAAGCGCGCAATGTCGGCACCGTGGTCAGCGTCACGGACGGTATCGTGCGCATTCACGGCCTCGCCGACGCGCGCTACGGCGAAATGTTGGAATTCGTCGGCAACACCTTTGGACTGGCGTTGAACCTGGAGCAGGATTCGGTGGGCGCGGTTGTGCTCGGCGATTACAAGCATATTTCCGAAGGTTCCGAGGTAAAGACCACGGGCCGCATCCTGGAAGTGCCGGTGGGCCCGGAACTGCTCGGCCGCGTCGTCGACGCGCTGGGCACGCCGATTGACGGCAAGGGGCCGGTAAACGCCAAGCTGAAATCGCCGCTGGAACGCGTCGCGCCGGGCGTCATCTTCCGCAAGAGCGTATCGCAGCCGGTACAGACCGGCCTCAAGGCCATCGATGCCATGGTGCCGATTGGCCGCGGCCAACGCGAACTCATCATCGGCGACCGCCAAACCGGCAAGACCGCGGTGGCCATCGATACCATCATCAACCAGAAGGGCACCGGCGTTAAGTGCATCTACGTCGCAATCGGCCAGAAGCAGAGTTCCATCGCCAATGTGGTCCGCAAGCTCGAAGAGCACGGCGCCATGGCGCACACCATTGTGGTTGCCGCCTCCGCGTCCCTGCCGGCGGCCATGCAGTACCTCGCGCCCTACGGCGGCTGCGCCATGGGCGAATACTTCATGGACAACGGCGAAGACGCGTTGATCGTGTACGACGATTTATCCAAGCAGGCGGTGGCCTATCGGCAAATCTCGCTGCTGCTGCGCCGGCCCCCGGGCCGCGAAGCCTATCCCGGCGACGTGTTCTACCTGCACTCACGACTGCTGGAGCGCTCGGCACGCGTCAACGAGGAATACGTCGAGAAATTCACCAAAGGCCGCGTCAAGGGCAAGACCGGATCGCTGACGGGACTGCCCATCATCGAGACCCAGGCCGGCGACGTCACGGCCTTCGTGCCGACCAACGTGATCTCAATCACCGATGGCCAAATTTTCTTGGAAACCGACTTGTTCAATGCCGGCATGCGGCCCGCCATAAACGCCGGCATCTCGGTGTCGCGCGTCGGCGGCGCGGCGCAGACCAATATCATCAAAAAACTCGGCGGCGGCGTGCGCTTGGCGCTGGCTCAATATCGCGAGCTGGCCGCATTCTCGCAGTTCGCATCTGACTTGGATGAAGCAACCCGCAAGCAGCTGGAGCGTGGCCAGCGCGTCACCGAGTTGATGAAGCAGAAGCAGTATTCGCCCATGTCGGTGGCCGAAATGGCCTTGTCGCTGTACGCCGCCAATAACGGCTACTTCGACAAGGTCGAGCGCATCAAAATGGTGGCGACCGAGGATGCGCTGCAGTCATTTGCGCGCTCGAGCTACGCGGATCTGCTCAAGAGCATCAATTCGAAACCTGATCTTTCCAAGGAAGTCGACGCGGCGCTGAAGAAGTGCTGCGAAGAATTCTTCGCAACCCTGTAAGGGACCAGCATGGCAGGCGCAAAAGAAGTCCGCGGCAAAATTGCGAGTATCAAAAATACCCGCAAGATCACCAAGGCACTGGAAATGGTGGCGGCAAGCAAAATGCGCAAGGCGCAGGATCGCATGCGCGCCGCGCGTCCTTATGCTGAGAAGGTGCGCAAGATCATCGGCCATTTGCGCCAGGTGAACCTGGACTACAAGCATCCCTTCACCTTGGAGCGGCCGGTCAAGTCGGTCGGCATCGTGGTAATCAGCACCGACCGCGGCCTATGCGGTTCGCTCAATTTGAATTTGTTCAAAGCCACCTTGGTGACGATCCGCGAAGCGCAGTCGCGCGGCGAGAAAGTTCATTTATGCGTCATCGGCTCCAAGGCGCTGCAGTTCTTCCGCCGCTTGTCCGGCGTCGAAATCGCCGCATCGGTCACGCATCTGGGCGATCGGCCGCATATCAACGATTTGATCGGCACCACCAAGGTGATGTTGGACTTCTACAGCGAGACCAAGGTTGATCAGCTGCTGCTGGCGCACAACATTTTCCACAACACCATGACCCAGAAGGCCGTGGTCTCGCAGCTGCTGCCGATTCAGACCATCGACAAGGACGATTTGCAGGAACGCTGGGACTATATTTACGAGCCGGATAGCAGCGAAATCCTCGACGGGATTTTGATGCGCTATATCGAGGCGCAGATATTCCAAGGTGCGGTCGAGAATGTTGCCTGCGAAATGGCGGCACGCATGGTGGCCATGAAGAGCGCGACGGATAACGCCGGCGAACTCATCGATGAGCTGCAACTCATTTACAACAAGGCCCGTCAGGCCGCGATCACGAAAGAGCTTTCGGAAATCGTCGGCGGCGCGGCAGCGGTTTAGGCAAGAGGTTAAGAATTATGTCCAGCGGAAAAATCGTGCAAATCATCGGCGCCGTCATCGACGTAGAATTTCCGCGCGATCAGATCCCCAAGGTCTACGACGCGCTGATTCTCGATGAGGTGGACCTGACTCTCGAGGTGCAGCAGCAGTTGGGCGACGGCGTGGTGCGTGCCATCGCCATGGGCCCATCCGAAGGGTTGCGCCGCGGACTGACCGTAAAGGGCACGGGCAAGGGCATTTCCGTACCGGTGGGCGCGGGCACGCTGGGCCGGATCATGGACGTGCTCGGCAAGCCGCAGGATGAAAAGGGACCGGTGCAGGCCACCGAGTACCTGCCGATTCACCGTCCGGCGCCGGCCTATGACGAGCAGGCGGGCGGCCAAGATCTTCTGGTCACCGGCATCAAGGTCATCGATTTGCTGGTGCCGTTTGCCAAGGGCGGCAAAGTCGGCCTGTTCGGCGGCGCCGGCGTCGGCAAGACCGTGAACATGCTGGAACTCATCAACAATATCGCCAAGCAGTACAGCGGTCTGTCGGTGTTCGCCGGCGTCGGCGAGCGTACCCGCGAGGGCAACGACTTTTATCACGAGATGATCGAGTCGGGCGTCATCGACAAGGACAATCTGGGTAATTCCAAAGTGGCCATGGTGTACGGCCAGATGAATGAGCCGCCGGGCAATCGACTGCGCGTGGCGCTGACCGGCCTGACCATGGCGGAATTCTTCCGCGACGAGAAGCAGGCCTCCGGCAAGGGCCGCGATGTGCTGTTTTTCGTCGACAATATCTATCGTTATACGCTGGCCGGTACCGAGGTCTCGGCATTGCTGGGCCGTATGCCTTCCGCCGTGGGTTATCAGCCGACGCTGGCCGAAGAAATGGGCGTGCTTCAGGAACGCATTACTTCCACCAAGACCGGTTCCATCACCTCGATTCAAGCCGTGTATGTTCCCGCGGACGACTTGACCGATCCTTCGCCCGCGACCACATTCGCGCACTTGGATGCGACGGTGGTGCTGTCGCGGCAAATTGCCTCGCTGGGTATTTATCCGGCCGTCGATCCTTTGGATTCCACCAGCCGCCAGCTCGACCCGTTGATCGTCGGCCAGGAGCACTACGACACCGCCCGCGCGGTACAGGCCGTATTGCAACGCGCCAAGGAACTGCAGGATATCATCGCGATTCTCGGCATGGATGAGCTGTCCGAAGAGGACAAGCTGAGTGTGTATCGCGCCCGCAAAGTGCAGCGCTTCTTCTCGCAGCCCTTCAACGTGGCCAAAGTGTTCACGGGCGTGGACGGCAAGATCGTGTCCCTCAAGGACACCATCCGCGGCTTCAAGGGCATCATCTCGGGTGAATTCGATCATCTGCCGGAGCAGGCCTTTTACATGATCGGCGCCATCGAAGAGGCCGTCGAGAAAGCCAAGACCCTGACCTAAGAGTAATCATGGCCGACACCATTCACGTCGATATCGTCAGCGCCGAAGGCCAGATCTTCTCGGGCGAGGCGAGCATGGTGTTCGTGCCGGGCTCGCAGGGGGAACTCGGCATCGCCCCGCGTCACGCGCCCTTGCTC
>JAXDQN010000097.1:0-6870 GCA_034667865.1 Gammaproteobacteria bacterium | reverse complement strand
CCCTGCAAAGGCTTCGCGCCCGATGAGCGGTAATGGCGGCGACCGCGTCATCGCCGGGTCGACTGCTGCGCCGTCCGATATTGCCGTCTTAGCGGAGGGAACGAGCATTGCGAGCAATCGGTAGTGTTAGCAGGATAATCGAGCGCAGCATGATCCTCGCGGCAGTGAGTGTCCTACTCGCAGCTTGTAGCGAAGGCGTTTTGGATCCGCATGGGCCGGTCGGGAAGGCCGAGCGCGTCATACTGTACAATGCAACGGCGATCATGCTCGCCGTGGTGGTGCCCGTAATTCTACTAACGGCAGTATTCGCCTATTGGTTTCGTGCCGACAACACGCGAGCAAAATATCTGCCTGACTGGGAATATTCCGGCAGCATCGAGATGATCGTCTGGTCAATTCCGGCTCTCGTCGTCCTGTTTCTCGGCGGCATCGCCTGGGTCGGTTCGCACGAACTCGACCCTCCCAAAACAATAGAGTCGGATATTGCGCCGGTTGATGTCGAGGTCATCTCTCTCGACTGGAAGTGGCTGTTCATCTACCCGGCCGAAGGTATCGCAAGCCTCAACCATCTCGTTGTGCCCGCCGGCGTGCCGCTCCGCTTCCGCCTGACGTCGGCGAGCGTGATGAACAGCTTCTTCGTGCCGCAACTCGGCAGCCAGATATATACGATGCCAGGCATGACAACCCGGCTCAACCTGCAAGCTGACCGTGCTGGTTCATATAGTGGCCTTTCGGCGCAGTTCAGCGGCGAGGGGTTCTCTGACATGCGCTTCGAGCTGTTGGCCGTTCCCGCCGACCAGTTCGAGACATGGGCGAAGACCGTAAAGACGCGGGGCAGCGCGCTCGACGCTGCAGCCTTCGCCACACTCGTTCGCCCGAGCAAGGCCGACCGACCTGAGACCTACGCCTACGTTGCGCCAGACCTTTTCGAGGCCGTTTCGTCGGGTCGCGTGGTCGAAGGCTCCTCATCGCATCCGGAGAAGTAACATGCTGGGCAAGCTGACATGGGCAGCGATCCCCTTCGACCAGCCGATCGTGATGATTGCATCCGGGACAGTCGGTTTAGCGATTGTCGGTCTGCTCGGTCTCACTACCGTGAAAGGCTGGTGGCCGTATCTGTGGCGCGAATGGATCACCAGCGTCGACCACAAGCGCATTGGCGTGATGTATGTGCTTCTTGCTCTGGTCATGCTGATGCGTGGCTTCGCAGATGCAATCATGATGCGTTCCCAGCTCGCCCTAGCGGCCGGCGGGGCGCAGGGATTTTTGTCGCCAGAACACTACAATCAGATATTTTCCGCACACGGGACAATCATGATTTTCTTCGTGGCCATGCCCTTCGTCGTCGGGCTGATGAATTTCGCGTTGCCTTTGCAGCTCGGTATCCGCGACGTCGCGTTTCCGGTGCTGAACTCCGTCAGCTTCTGGCTCACAGCGGCCGGAGTGCTCCTCGTCAACATGTCGTTGGTGATCGGCGAGTTTGCCCGCACCGGCTGGCTCGCCTATCCGCCACTTAGCGAGATCGCCTACTCGCCAGGCGTCGGCGTCGACTACTATCTGTGGTCGCTGCAGATCTCTGGCTTGGGCACCCTGCTGTCCGGCATCAATCTGACAACCACCATCCTCAAATTGCGCGCGCCGGGCATGGCGTATACCCGGATGCCGATCTTCTGCTGGACCGCACTCGCCTCGAATCTGCTCATCGTCGCAGCCTTTCCGATCCTGACGGCCACTTTTGCAATGCTGCTGCTTGACCGCTATCTCGACTTCCATTTCTTTACAAACGACGCTGGCGGCAACCCGATGATGTACATCAATCTCATCTGGGCTTGGGGTCATCCCGAGGTTTACATCCTGATCCTGCCCGCGTTCGGCGTATTCTCGGAAGTCGTTGCCACCTTCTCCGGCAAGCCGCTGTTCGGCTATCGTTCGATGGTGCTTGCGACGATGGTGATCTGCGTCCTCTCCTTTATGGTGTGGCTGCACCACTTCTTCACGATGGGCGCCGGCGCCAACGTCAACGCGTTCTTCGGCATCATGACGATGATCATCGCAGTGCCGACCGGTGTGAAGGTCTTTAACTGGCTATTCACGCTCTACGGCGGTCGCATTCGCTTCACCGTCCCGGTTTACTGGGCGCTCGGCTTCATGGTGACGTTCGTGATCGGTGGCATGACCGGGGTGCTGATGGCTATCCCGCCAGCCGATTTCGTTCTTCACAACAGCCTGTTCCTGGTCGCGCATTTTCACAACGTCGCGATCGGTGGTGTCGTGTTCGGAGTTCTGGCCGGCTATACTTATTGGTTCCCCAAGGCCTTTGGCTTCACGCTCGACGAACGGTTGGGCAAAGCGATCTTCTGGTGCTGGTTTATCGGCTTCTATCTCGCCTTCATGCCGCTGTATGTGCTCGGTTTAATGGGCGCGACACGGCGGATGCAGCATTATCCCGAGACGGGTTGGCAACCGCTGATGCTGGTGGCGTTGGCGGGCGCAGTGCTGATCTTCTTCGGTATCGCGCTTACGGTGGTCCAGCTCGTCGTCAGTATCCGGACACGCGATCGACGCCGTGACTTGACCGGCGATCCCTGGAATGGCCGTACCCTCGAATGGTCGATCCCGTCGCCGCCGCCGCCGTGGAATTTTGGGCTCTTGCCGCAGGTGGAGGGCACGGACGTCTATTGGGCGATGAAGCAGGTCAGTAGCGGAACGCACTCGAACGCTGCCGCGGATGCTTATCAGCCTGTTCATATGCCGCGCAATAATCCAACCGGCTTCTTCGCAGCCTTCTTCGCGGTTGTACTCGGCTTCGCGCTGATCTGGCACATCTGGTGGATGGCTATTGCGGGTCTGCTTGGTGAAGTAACCGTCGCACTATTGCAGGCTTGGCGCACAAACGGCGAAATCGAAATCTCGGCGGAAGAGATAGCCATGGCTGAAAAAGCTCTCGTAGCGAAGGAGATCGCCGCATGAATGTGGCGCAACAAGCGTTTGGCAGTTCTCCAGAAATTCCACTCTCAATGCGGGGGCCAGCACCAACCGCCGTCGTGGTTGGCTTTGGCTTCTGGCTGTTCTTGCTTTCCGACATCGTAATCTTCGCAGCGCTTTTCGCCGCCTACGCAGTGCTGTCCGGTGAGACAGCCGGCGGTCCGAATGGCACCGAATTGTTCGACAAGGGGCGTGTTCTGCTTGAGACCGCGTGTCTACTGGCGTCGAGCTTCACGTGTGGCCTTGGTTCGTTGGCAGTACAGCGCCGCGATATGCAATGGAGCTTCGTGTGGATGGCTGCAACCTTCATTCTGGGTGCAGCATTTCTGACATTCGAGGCGTCGGAGTTCAGCAGCATGTTTACGGCAGGTGCCGCCCCGTCGCGTAGCGCGTTCCTGTCGGCGTTCTTCACACTGGTCGGCACGCACGGGCTGCACGTCACCATCGGTCTCTTCTGGCTACTGGTCATGATGGTCCAAGTCATGACGCTGGGCTTCCGGCCAATGGTGAGGCGAAGACTATTCTGTTTCAGCCTGTTCTGGCACGCGTTAGACATTGTCTGGATCGGCGTGTTCACCATTGTCTATTTAGGAGCTTCGTGATGAACGATCATTACGACGCGCAGGGCGAGGCGCCCGGCATCAGCGAACACAGCGGCGGCGGTCCGCGCAGCTACCTGATAGGAGCCGGGTTCGCGACAATCCTTACGCTGGCCTCGTTCTGGGCGTCGTCGACGCAACTCATCTATGGCCCCGGGGTGCCGATCTTGCTCGGCGTGCTCGCCATTGCCCAAATGGGCGTTCACCTTGTCTTTTTTCTTCACATCTCCAGCGCGCCGGATCAGACCAATAATTTCCTGGCGCTTGCATTCGGGATATTTGTCGTGGGCCTCGTCGTGTTTGGGTCGATGATCATCATGGCGAATCTCAACCATGCCATGATGCCGATGGACCGACTGATGCAGATGCAGCGTTAGATCGTCGACGCGAAGCGCCTCTCCTAATAATAATTGGGCGCCACGTGTGGTTGGGCCGTTGGCGGATGCGCGAATCTCTATGACGATTTACAGAACCGCTGACACTTGTCGCGCCTGGACAGCCGCTCGCTTCCGCAAGTCTTCTCCTTCGATGGTATTCGTGCGCGTTCGCAAAAGACCTAGCATCCATCAGTTTATCGATGTCTCTGACGAAATCCCACAATTTCTGACGAGTCCGGATAACTCGGCGATCTATATTATTTTTTAGAGCATCGGAAAACCCGATCGCATCTGCCGCCAATCCGAACGAAAGGCGCCGTAGCCGAAACTCACGTACTGACAAGCGCAAATAATCGGCTTGTCCTACCGATTGCTGAACAGGGTCACTGCCAGCGTGTTTCAGGCGCAAACCGAGGCAAAGGAAGACCGAAATGCCAACCACACAAGCAAGAACAGAGATTGTGCAATCGAAAAAACTTCCTCCCCCGAACAGCGACTTCTACCAACTCGTCGAGGTCTTGAGTACCGAGGAACTCGCGGTCGTCAAAGAGGTTCGCGCGTTCATGGAGGCCAAGGTCGCGCCGGTCATCAACAAATACTGGGCCGAGGACGCCTTTCCTTTCGAATTGTTGCCCGGGCTTAAGGCGCTGAACATCGGCGGCCTCGGTCTTTCGGGCTATGGCTGCAAAGGTGGTAGTCAAAAACTGTTCGGCTTCGTCGCAATGGAGCTGGCGCGCATCGACCCGTCGTTCGCCACGTTTTACGGCGTCCACGACGGCTTGGCGATGGGCTCGATACATATCGCCGGATCGGAAGAGCAGAAACAGAAGTGGCTGCCGCCGATGGCGCGGATGGAAAAGATCGGCTGTTTCGGCCTCACCGAGCCAACGGTGGGCTCCGGAACGGGCGGCGGCTTGACAACGACGGCGAAACGCGAGGGCGACACCTGGGTCCTCAACGGCCAGAAGAAGTGGATTGGAAACTCGACATGGTGCGATGTGTCGATTATCTGGGCGCGCGACGTCGCCGACAATCAGGTCAAGGGATTTATCGTCGAGAACAAATCGACGCCCGGCTTCAGCGTCGAGAAGATCGAGAACAAGATCGCGCTCAAGGTCGTCCAGAACGGCCTGATCACGCTGAAGGACTGTCGGGTATCGGAAGAGAACCGCCTGCAAGAGGGCAAATCGTTCCGTGACACCGCGCGGGTGCTCCGCATGACGCGTTACGCCGTCGGCTGGATGGCGACGGGTTGCCAGGCAGGCGCCTATGAAAACGCGCTTTCCTACACCCAACAGCGGGAACAATTCGGAAAGCCGATCGCTTCTTTTCAGATGGTGCAAGACCTCATCGCCAAGATGCTCGGTAACGTGACGGCCTGCCAGTGCCTGATGCTTCGCCTCGCGCAGATGGACGATGAAGGCAAGATGCTGGACCAGCATGCGGCCCTCGCCAAGGCATTCAGCACGGCGAGAATGCGCGAAACAGTTGCGTGGGCCCGCGAACTGTTCGGCGCTAACGGCATTCTCGTCGACCACAACGTCGCACGCTTCTTCGCGGATGCCGAAGCGCTCTACTCCTTCGAAGGCACGTTCCAGATGCAGAATTTGATCGTCGGCAAAGCCGTCACCGGATTGAGCGCCTTCGTCTAACGCGCTTTGTGTTTTCTCCGGCCCGAGCATGACCTCACCGACAGAACGGGAGACGATCCAGATGAGTTCGCCGGCAACCGAGGGTTCGCTTGAGAAGCAGCAAGCAACTACTCTAACGCTTCAGAATGTCTTGTACGAGAAAATGAAGGGCATTGCGTATGTGACCCTCAATCGTCCGAAGGTGCTCAACGCTCTTAATACACCGACATGGGCGGACCTGCGAGCGGCGTTCGAGGACGCTCGCGATGACGAAGCCGTGCGGGGCGTCATCCTCACCGGAGCAGGCGACAAAGCGTTCATTGCCGGCGCCGACGTCAGCGAGCTCGCGCACGTCACGGCCTTGCAGGCAGAACAGTCCAGCCGCTTCGGACAAGAGGTTCTCGATCTTATCGAGAATCTCGGCAAGCCGGTCGTTGCGGCCATCAACGGCTTTGCGCTCGGCGGAGGCTGCGAGACCGCGATGGCTTGTACTATCAGGATCGCCGTGGAGAGCGCAAAAATCGGTCAGCCCGAAGTCAAATTGGGACTTGTTCCAGGAGGCGGTGGAACGCAACGCCTGCCACGGATAGTCGGCAAGGGTCGCGCCCTGCAGCTCATTCTCTCGGGCGAGATGATTACCGCTCAGGAGGCCTATCGGATCGGCCTCGTCAACGAAGTCGTCCCGACCGCCGATCTCATCAATCGTGCCGAAACAATTCTCAAGCAGATCGCTTCCAACGCGCCGCTCGCCATCAAATTCGCGCTGGGTGCGGCGAACAAGGGAATGGAGATGAGCCAGAGCGAGGGCTTATTGCTTGAAGCGTCCTATTTCGGGCTCTGCGCCGCGACGGAAGACAAGCAGGAAGGGACGTCGGCCTTCCTTGAAAAACGGGTCCCGCAGTTCCGCGGACGCTAGACGTTTCACCGCAACGCGCCGCCTGGCGACGGATCGTCGTGTATAGCGAGCATAGGAGATAAGAATGGCTGACGACAATATCTTTACTGGCTTGAAGGTCGTGGACTTGGCGAGCTTCATCGCGGGTCCGAGTGCCGCTGTGATCTTATCCGATTTTGGCGCCGACGTCATCAAGGTCGAGCCGCCCGCGGGAGACTTTTGGAGGAGGGCGCATAAGATCCCGCCGCAACCGCAAGCGAATGATGCCTATCCCTGGCACCTGGCCAATCGCAACAAGCGCGGCATGGCGCTCGATCTGAAATCCCCCAGCGCTCCGCAGGTTCTCGAACGGCTCGTCAAATGGACTGACGTGCTCATCGTCA
>JAXDQN010000096.1:0-7812 GCA_034667865.1 Gammaproteobacteria bacterium | reverse complement strand
AGAGCGCTCGCGCTACGAGCACGCGCTCCCCCTGCTCTCGGACGCCCTGCCGCGCAGCCGAGTGGCGCGCTTCTGGGAAGCCGTGGCCGCCTACTTCTCGACCCGGCAATGCGATCGGGCGCGCTTCGCGGCGGAACTGGCTGCCAAAATGCACCAAGCAGAGGGCGATGCGCGCGCCCGCTATTTGGCTTTGATGATGCTGGCGTTCAACTGGCGCGGCGACGATGGCGCGGCCTGCGCCGCTTACGATCAAGCCAAGCATATCGAGGATCCCGCGTGGCCGCCGCGACTGCTGACCCTGGGTGCGCTCACCGAAGGCGCCTTGCTGATGAGCGAAGACAATTTCACGGCAGCGCGCGACGCCTATCGGCGCGCGGTGCGTTTGGCGCTGACCACCAGCGAGCGACGCGCGCTGGCGGCGACCGTGAGCATGGTGGAACTCGATGTTGCCTGCGGCGATACCGCCGCGGCTCTACAGTTGGGCCGCCCTTTGGCGCTGAGTCTGCGCCATTCCGGCCGCCGGGAAACTTTCTTCGAGTTGTTGATGATGATCTTCAGCGCCTGGCTGATTCTTGGTGATTTGCGCGAGGCGCGCCCGGTCGGCGCGGAGCTGTATGCGTTAGCGCTGCGCATCGACCCCGGCAAGTTGTATTCGGTGCTCGACGCCATGGCCTATCTCGCCTGCCTGGACCATATGGAACATGCGGCGGTGCGCATCATTGCCTGCGCCGACATCGCACATCGCGCGCATGGCCAGGCGCGGCGGCGACCCACTGAGGCGCGCATGCGCTCCGCTGCGGTGAAAATCCTCACTGAACGCTTGGGTGAGAATTGGCGCGGCGCGGCGCAAGCGCGGGAAACAATCGACGAAGCGCGGGCCTGTGCAATTGCGCTCGGCCTCGGGGATTGATGGCACAATGCGCGGCCCATGAATTACAAGCACATTTTTCACGCCGGCAATTTCGCGGACGTGGCGAAGCACGTAGGCTTGCTCTACTGTCTTGATGCGCTGAAGCGCAAGGAAGCGGCATTTTTTGCGCTCGACACTCACGCCGGACGCGGTCATTACCAACTCCAGGCGGCCGAAGCGCAGAAATCCGGCGAGGCCGAACGCGGCATTCAACGCCTGATCGCCGCCAGCATCGAGGAGAAATCGCTGGCCGACTACTTCGCCGCAATCCGCGCACGCCGCGGCAAGCGACTCAACAGTTATCCGGGTTCACCGGGATTGATCGCCGGCGCATTGCGGCCGCAGGACCGCGCGCTATTCGTCGAATTGATGCCGGCGGAAGCCCGCGCCGCTGAACGCGAAATTACCTCGCTCGGCAGGTTACGAACGGAAATCGATGACGGTTATGCCGCACTCAAGGCCTTCCTGCCGCCTGAGGAACGTCGCGGACTGGTGCTCATCGATCCACCCTACGAAAGTTTGGATGAGCTAAAAGCCATGCTGCAGGCGTTCGCGGATGCCTACCGGCGTTGGCCCACCGGAATATTCCTGATGTGGTATCCGATTCGCAGCGCGACTCAGCGCACCTTGGTGCACGCGCGATTCGAGGCCTTGAATGTGCCGAAAATGCTGTTCGCCGATCTGGCCATTCATCCGGACGATGCCGGATTGGGTCTCGCGGGCAGCGGCTTGATCATCGTGAACCCGCCCTACGGGGCCGATCGGTATCTGTTGGACGCCTACAGCGTGATCCACCGCAGCATCGCCGCGCCGGGCGCGGGGTATGTCGAAGTGGCGCGCCTCACGCCGGAGCGAATGGCACAATAGGCCTCAATAAATCGTTGAGGATCGACTATGGACCAGGATACGTTGCGTCAGCAGCTTGCCAAGCTGCACGCTGAACTCGACCAGGCTCACCAGAACAATCCTGCCGCGCGCGAACGCCTAAGCGAGATTCTTCCGGATATCAAGCGCATGGCGGACCAGCCGCAATCGGGGGTTGCCGATGCGTCGCTGCCTGGGCGGCTGGAAAAAGTAGCCGTGCAGTTCGAGGCGGACCATCCGACGCTGGCGGCCAGCGCGCGCCGTCTGATCGAATTACTGGGCGAGGTTGGAATCTAAGCTAGCGCGTCCAGACAATGGATTCGCCCACCTTCGCCGCAACCCGCGCGACGGTGGCGGCGTCGGCGTGAGGGTCCTTCATCAGGATCGCCAGAGCGCCGTGCCCCTGCACCGGGACAATCACGCCACGGTAACCTTGTTCATCGAACTGCTTCCACTTGGCCTTGGATTCGTGCACCAGCACCATGACGGTGACGGGGCCTGAGTCGGATTGCACCACCAAATGGGGCACCATGTGCCCGCGGAACCGGCAGCTGCTGGCATAACTCACCATGCCGGCCTGCGGCATGATCTTGAGCTTGGAATCCTCGAGCACCGCATTGAGCTGCGATCCCGGCACCGGGGCATCGGTCCGCCAGGCGCCCGGCTCACCGGCCATATGGGCAACCACGGCGGCAGCCAGGCTGCGGCTCGGCACCACCCAAATCAATCCGACCACCACGGCCCCAAATACCACACTCGCGGCCAGTGCCAGCCATCGAGCGCCGGCAACGCGGGGCGGCCCTCCGCGGGGCGGCCGGCCAGCGAGCGAGACGACTTGAGCGGGGCGGCCCTTGCCGGGGCGGCCCTTGCCGGGGCGGCCCTTGCCGGGGCGGCCCTCGCCGGACTTGCCCGCGTCCACCTCAACCTGCAATGCGCGCGCCAGCCTGGCGTCGAAGCCCCGTAATTTCTCGGTGTAGGCAGCGCACTCGGCGCAATTTTCGCGATGCGCGCGCAGCTCCGGACGCGGATCGTTCGGATCCGACAACACGGCGGAACGATACTGTGCGTGGTCCATCATTCGCTCGGGTCCTGTGCCGTGTCTTCGCCGCACAGCGCGCGCAGCTGCTTGCGCGCTCTAAATAGACGCGTCAGAACCGCCGGCCCGGATAGTCCAAGTTCCGCGGCTATTTCGGCGGTCGAAAATCCCATCATCACTTGCATAACCAAAGGCTCTCGATATTCGTCCGGCAATTTGAACAGCGCGGCCCGCATCTCGGCCAGTTCCTGATCGCCGGCCGCGGCCAGCGATGGCTCCTCCTTGGCGACGAGTTCATCGACATCGACCGTCGCCAAGCGTTTGCGCTCGAAAGTGCGCGCATATTCGCGCCGCACGATGGTCAGCAGCCAGGGTTTGGCGGCGGACTCATTCAGCAGTGAATCCTGAGCTTTCCAGGCGCGCAGCATGGTCTCCTGCACCACGTCCTCGGCCAGAGCGCGGTCGCGGGAAAGCCAGAAGGCAAACCGCACCAAGTCCGGACGCAGCGATTGGCAAAGGGCTTGAAAACGTGCCCGCAACGCATTTCCGCCAACCACGTCGTTCATGTATAAGCCCGCACCCGGCATAATATGTCGCCCGGGCGATACTACCGCGTTACCGCGGCGAAACCGACGGGCAAATGAGCCTTCCAGGGTCGTAAACTGCGAATTTGCTGCATCAGCGAAACTATTGAGAATAGGAGTCACAGCCAGATGACCGGTACGGCCGGCAATTCATTTCCCGGCAGCCGCATGCGGCGCATGCGGCGCGACGAATTTTCGCGCCGTCTGATGCGCGAGACCCACTTGAGCGTGGACTCCCTGATCTACCCGGTTTTCGTGGTGGAGGGCCGCGATGTCCGCCAGGCCGTGGCATCCATGCCCGGCGTCGAACGTCTTTCCGTGGACCAGCTATTGCGCGAATGCGAAGCGCTGCAGCGGCTCAAGATTCCCGCCATCGCCTTGTTTCCGGTAACGCCCGAAGCGAAAAAAACCCTGGATGGCCGCGAGGCGTGGAATCCCGACGGCATCGCGCAGCGGGCCGTGCGTGCGGTAAAAAAAGAATTCCCATCGCTCGGCGTGATCACCGACGTCGCACTCGATCCATTCACCACCCACGGACAGGACGGCATCATCGACGACAGCGGCTATGTGCAAAATGACGTTACCGTCGAGACCTTGGTGCGCCAGGCTCGATCGCATGCCGATGCCGGCGCCGACATCGTCGCCCCCTCGGACATGATGGACGGACGAGTCGCCGCGATTCGCGCCGCCCTCGAGAGCGCGGGTCTGATCCACACCCGAATTCTTGCCTACGCGTCCAAATATGCTTCGAACTTCTACAGTCCGTTTCGCGACGCGGTCGGATCCGCCGCGCAGCTCGGCGGCGGAGGTAAGCACACTTACCAGATGGACATCGGCAACAGCGACGAGGCGCTGCGCGAAGTCGCCTTGGACATCAGTGAAGGCGCCGACATGGTAATGATCAAGCCGGGTCTGCCATACCTGGATATCGTGCGCAGGGTCAAGGACGAATTTGGAATGCCCACTTTTGTCTATCAGGTGAGCGGCGAATACTCGATGATCATGGCGGCCGCCGGCAACGGCTGGCTGGACGAACGGGCCGTGGCGCTGGAGTCCCTGCTGTGCATCAAGCGCGCGGGAGCCGATGCCATCCTGACGTATTTCGCCAAACGCGCAGCGGAGTGGCTCGCACAGTGAACCTCGGCGTGGGCCACGAAGCGCCCGACCAGTACGGAGTCGCGGGTCATCCAGTCGCCCATAGCTGGTCGCCTTTCATCCACGGCATGTTCGCCAAAGCGACTGCACAGAATTTGGTCTATCGCCTGTTCGACATTCCACCCGATAATTTTCGCGGTGAAGCGTTGCGCCTGTTTGCGAGCGGTGTGCGCGGACTGAACGTCACTTTGCCGCACAAGCAGGCGGCGGCTGAACTGGTCAACGAGCTGACGCCGCGCGCATTCCGCGCGCAGGCCGTGAACACCATTGCCTTTTTCGATGACACTTCGCTGCTCGGCGATAACACCGACGGTCTTGGCCTGACCGCGGATCTGGAGCGCAACCTGGGCGTGACGCTGACCGGCAAGCGGGTGCTGATTCTGGGCGCCGGCGGCGCCGTGCGCGGCGTGCTCGGACCGTTGTTGGAGCGGGATTTGCGAGAAGTGGTGATCGCCAACCGCACCCCCGAGCGGGCGCGCAAGCTCGCAACGGAGTTCGAGGACCTGGGCAGCATCAGAGCCTGCGGATTTTCCGAAGTGCGCGGACCTCCGTACGATCTCATCATCAATGCCACATCTGCCAGCCTGCACGGCGAGATGCCCGTGATGCCGGTGGGCCTGGTCAGCGAAGAGAGCATCTGCTACGACATGGCCTACGGGCGCGGCCACACGCCGTTTACCTTGTGGGCGAAATCGCTGCACGCCGCGCGCACTTCGAAAGGCTGGGGGATGCTGGTGGAACAGGCCGCAGAGTCCTTCCAGCTGTGGCGCGGCATCCGGCCGGACACCAAACCGGTGCTGCAGGCGCTGGTACAGCACACCTGACTAGCGCATCGTGACCAGTTCCTCCGCGCTGGTCGGATGAATCGCGACGGTATCGTCGAAATCCTTCTTGGTGGCGCCCATGCGAATCGCCACCGCAAAACCCTGCAGCATTTCGTCCGCACCGGCGCCGATGATGTGGCAGCCGACGATGCGCTGCTCCGCTCCCGCGCACACCAATTTCATGTCGGTGTGGGATTTTCGCGTGGTCAGAGCGTGATACATCGGCGTGAACTCGGCGACATACACCTTCACGCTGTCGCCAAACTGCGCGCGGGCCTCGGCTTCGCTGGCGCCCACCGTTCCGATCGGCGGATGCGTGAACACCACGGTCGGAATCATGCTGTATTCCAAATGCCGCTCAGGGTTTCCGCCGAACAGACGATCGCTTAGGCGTCGTCCCGCGGCAATCGCCACCGGCGTCAATGCAGCTCGCCCGGTCACATCGCCTATGGCGAAGACACCTGCAACATTGGTGTTTTGAAAGGCGTCGGTGATCACGAAGCTGCTGTCATCCAGCTTGACGCCGGCTTTTTCCAGATCCAATCCCGCAACATTGGATTCACGGCCGATGGCCCACAGGACCGCGTCGAAGCCCGGAAATGTTCTGCCGTCTTGCGCCACCAGGGTTTTCTTGGCGGACTCTTCCCGCAGCGTCGCCGGCACCACATGCTCATGGACGCTCATTCCTTGCGCCCGCACTTCGCGCATCAAGGACTTGCCGAGCATCACGTCGAAATGCGTCAGCAAGTGATCTTTGCGGATAAACACATGCGTTTCGCTGCCCAGATCATGAAATGCCCCGGCGAGCTCGCAGGCGATATAGCCGCTGCCGATGACTGCCACCCGCTGCGGCCGCGTCGCCAGTTCGAAAAATCCGTCCGAGGTGATGCCAAGTTCCGCTCCCGGAAGCGGCGGAACGCAGGCCTTGCCGCCGGTTGCGATGACCATGTGCCGCGCGCTGAGGCGTTCGCCGTTCACTTCAATGGTATGCGCATCGATGAAGCGCGCGGCGCCGCGCACGTAGGCCACGCCCTTGGCGGCGAGGTTGCGTTCATAAATTCCGTTGAGCCGCAGCACATAGGCATCGCGCTTGGTTTTCAACAAGCCCCAGTCGTTGGCGGCCGCCTGCACATTGAATCCGTAGTCGCCGGCGTCGCGCAGACTCGACGCAACGGTGGCGGCATTCCACATCACCTTCTTGGGCACGCAACCGACGTTGACGCACGTGCCTCCCAAGCGCTGATATTCGATCACGGCGGTCTTGGCGCCGTACTCGGCCGCGCGCTGTGCGCACGCCAGGCCGCCGCTGCCGCCGCCCACGCTGATGAGATCGAAAACTGACTCGGCCACTGTCGCATCCTCAAGACATTCCGTGAAGACGCCATGATACGTGTTCGCGCAATCGGTCGCCGCTCCCAGGCGGTCTGGTAGAATTGCGCAGTGAATAATCCGCTGTTGGAACTAGGTGCGCTGCCCGCTTTCGGGCGAATCGAGGCAAGCCATGCATTGCCGGCGCTGCGAGAAGTGTTGGCCGACAATCGTGCGCGTCTGCAGGAATTGACCTCGCAGACCACGCCGACATTTGCCTCGCTGGTGGTGCCGGTCGAGGAATTGAGCTACCGCCTGAGCCGGGTTTGGAGCCCGATCGGGCATCTGAATGCGGTAGCCAACTCCACCGAGATGCGCGAAGCGTATAACGCCTGCATGCCGCTGCTCACGGAATATTCCTCCGAGGTCGGCCAAAACAGCGCGCTGCAAGCGGCCTATGCCTACGTGCTCGAGCATGAGGGAAAATCGCTCGAGCCCGCGCAGCGCAAAGTGCTGGAGAACGCGCTGCGGGATTTCCGCCTGGCGGGCGTCGATTTAGCACCGCAAAAAAAATCCCGTTACCGCGAGGTGGCGCAACTCCTGGCGCAGCTGTCCACCAAGTTTTCCGAGAACGTGCTCGATGCGGCGCGCGCCTACAGCCGCAGCGTGACCAACAGCGCTGAAATCGCCGGCCTGCCCGCCAATGTGATCGACCGCGCGGCCGCCGATGCCCGCGAAGCCAAACAAAGCGGTTGGTTGTTTAAATTGGACCAGCCGACCTATGTAACCATCATGGCCAGCGCTGAAGATGAAAAGTTGCGGCGCGACATCTACGAAGCCTGGGTGACGCGCGCATCCGAACTGGGACCGAGCGCCGGGCGTTTCGACAACAATGCCGTGATTGCGCAAATCCTGCCGCTGCGGCACGAGTTGGCTAAATTGCTGGGATTCGAGAATTTCGTCGACTATGCGCTGGCGACGCGCATGGCCAAGAGCGGCAAGCAGGTGCTGGGATTCTTGGAAGACCTGGCCCGCCGCTGCTTGCCGGCGGCGCGCGACGAGTTTTCGGACTTGGAGGAATTTGCCGGCCGCAAGCTCGCCGCCTGGGATATGGCGTTCTACAGCGAGCGC
>JAXDQN010000095.1:0-10703 GCA_034667865.1 Gammaproteobacteria bacterium | reverse complement strand
CCAGCTGCGACACCGCACGGGTCACATCCGCGCCCTCGTGCAGATAGATCTTCTCCACGCCCACGCCCTCGTAGCTCACAGCCTCGATGCGCGAGATGTCGTCGACCAGGGAAGCCAGCTGGCGCTGATGCAGGGTCAGGATGCGGTTTTGCATGTCCTGCGCGCTCATGCCGTTGTAGGTCCACACCACCGCCACCACCGGAATGTCGATTTCCGGAAAGATGTCCACCGGCATGCGCAGCGCAGCGCCGATTCCCATCAAGCTGATGAGAATCAACATCGCCACCACGGTGTACGGCCGCTTTAGCGCCGCTTCAACGATCGACATCGCGCCGCTGCCTGCTCGAGAGTACCGCCAGCTCCGTACGCGTATTGGCGTGGAGCTTTTCCATGATGCGACTGACGTAGTTCTTGATGGTGCCTTCCGCCAAGGACATGGAATTGGCGATCTGCCGGTTGCTCATGCCTTCGGTGATCAGACTCAAGACTTTCTCTTCTTTGTCGGTGAGTTGTTCGGCGGCGGCGGCGCCCGCCGCGCGCCGCCCCGCCAGAGGGCCGTCGTCCTGCGACAAGCGCCGGAACTGATCCATCACCTTGCGGGCAATTTGCGGCGTCAGCCGCGATTCGCCGCGCCGCAGCGCGCGAATGGTTTCCAGCAATTCCTCTTCGCTGACATCCTTCAGCAGGTACGCCTGCGCCCCCGCGCGCACCGCCTCGAACACGGTTTCGTCGTCGTCCAAGGTGGTCAACACCAGGACCTGCGTCTGTGGATGGGTCGAGGTGATTTCTCGGGTCGCCGCTACGCCGCCCTTCAACGGCATGTGCAAGTCCATCAACACCACATCCGGCTTGAGCAGTTGCGCCAGTTGTACCGCCTCGACGCCGTTGGTGGCTTGACCCACGCACTCCATGTCGGGCGCCGTCGCCAACAGCATCGCCGTTCCGCGTCGGACCGACGCTTGGTCTTCCGCAATGACCACGCGAATGGCGGCAGGCAAGGAAGTGGCATTCATGACTTAAGATACTGCTGGCGGTACGCGGCAGGGGATAGTGTCTTTAGTCACTATTGTGCAGTGCCTTTGGTCACTGTGACGAGCTTTTAACCCATCAGTCGGATTCGGCCTACGTGACCCATTGTTCAGGGCGGTCGACGGTAACCCTTCAGCGCCGCCAGCGAAAATGCCGTGATGTGCGCGGCGATGGCGCGCCGCGACGCGGCGCTCGTGCGCCAATCCGGCCAAAGCAACCTGATGACGGGTCGTGCATGCATATAGTGCACCACCTGTCCGATTACGCAGTGCACGCTCATCCGTGTCTCGCGTGAGTTGGCCGCCTGCCCCGTCAGACGGGACACAATTTCGCACAACAGCAGAGCGCGCGGCCGAATAATGCGCTCCACCACGAGCGCCAATCGCGGCGTCGGCTGCGACAGTTCGTGCGCCATCAAGCGCGTATACGAATCCTGCGCACCCTCGCCCGCCAAGTTCTCGAACATCATCGAGATGAACTGCGTCAAGGCTTCTCGCGCCGGCATGGCCAGCAACGCATGCTGCGCGACCCGCCCCTCCTCCAACTGAATGTAGGTTTTCAGCACAGCGGTGTACAGCCCGAGCTTATCGCCGAAGTGATAGTTCACGGCGGCCGCATTGGCCCGCGCCTTGACGCAGATCTGCCGTGTCGTCGCCGCCTGATACCCGACCTTCGCAAATATCTCGCTGGACGCGGCTATCAACCGCTTGCGGGTTCGCTCGGCCGCCTTATTGTTTGCCGCTGGTTGCAATTTTTTCAAACGCGTGCTTTAAATTAATATTTAAGCCTAATGACTTGACCTCGGTCAAGCCGCACGGGTAAATAACTCATGTCGTGCGCGGAGCGGCGCGCAGGTCGAGCACCAGAGGTCGCCATGGCAGACGCAGATGACTCCCACAGCAAGGACGGCAAGGACGCCGAGCAAAAACCGCGCAGCAAAAAGCCGCTTATCATCATCGGCATCGTCATAGTAGTCCTCGGCATCAGCGGATTCTTCGTCTGGTTCGCGCACCGCAACCAGGTCTCCACCGATGACGCCTTTACCGATGGCAACACGGTATCGATGGTCCCCAAAGTCTCCGGTTACGTCACCGTCTTGAATGTCGATGACAACACCCATGTCCGAAAGGGCGATCTGCTGCTGCAGATCGATCAGCGCGACTATCTCACTGCTCAGGCCCAGGCCCAGGCGCAACTGGTGCTGGCCAAGGCGCAATTGGATTCCGCGCAGAACGCACTGCGCATCGCGCGGGTTCAATATCCCGCCCAGCTCGAGTCGGCGCGCGCGCAACAGCAAGCCGCGGTTGCTGCCCTGGAATTGGCGCAGGCATCCTATGAGCGTCAGCACCAGGTCGACAAGCGCGCCACCACCCAGGAAAGCATCGACTCATCGACCAGCCAGCAGCGCAGCACCGCCGCCAATCTCAAGAGCGCGGAAGCGCAGGTCGCCATCGCCAAGCTGGTGCCCGAGCAGGTGCAGTCCGCCTTAAGCACCGTCGAGGAGCGCCAGGCCTCCATACAAGCGGCGCAGGCGCAACTCGATCAGGCCACGCTCAACTTGAGTTACACCGAAGTTCGCGCGCCCTCCGACGGCTTCATCACCCAGCGCAGCGTGCAGCTCGGCAGCTACCTCATCGCCGGCCAGGTGATGTTTCTCTTGGTCACCCCCGATGTGTGGATCACCGCCAATTTCAAGGAATCGCAGATTGGCCGTATGCGCGCGGGCGATAAGGTCGATATCGAAGTCGATGCCTACTCCGGCTACAAGCTCGAAGGCCACGTGCAAAGCATCCAGTACGGCAGCGGCTCGCGTTTCTCCGCCTTCCCCGCCGAGAATGCCACCGGCAACTTCGTGAAAATCGTGCAGCGCGTGCCGGTGAAAATCGTCATCGATCGTGGATTGGACCCCAATCGCCCCCTGCCGATCGGGTTGTCCGTATCGCCGGTGGTGCACTTCCCGTGACCGAGGCTTCTGCGCCCAGCAAGGATTCCGACTGGAAGCCGTCCGGCAACCCGTGGCTGATCGCAGTGGCCGTGACCATGGCTGCTTTCATGGAGGTGCTCGACACCACCATCGTCAATGTGGCGTTGCCTCACATCGCCGGCACCCTGTCGGTCAGTTACGACGAAGCCACGTGGGCGCTGACCTCCTATCTGGTGGCCAACAGCATCGTGCTGCCGATCTCGGCGTTCTTCGGCCGGCTGTTGGGGCGCAAGCGCTACTTCATGATCTGCATCGTCGCGTTCACCGCCTGCTCCTTTCTCTGCGGCATCTCCGAAAATCTCGGCCAGCTGATCGTGTTTCGCGTGCTGCAGGGATTCTTCGGCGGTGGTCTGCAGCCCAATCAGCAATCCATCATTCTCGACACCTTCCCGCCGGCGCAGCGCGGGCGCGCCTTCGCACTCACCGCCATCGCCACCGTGGTGGCTCCCGTTCTCGGCCCTACCGTGGGCGGCTACATCACCGACTCCTTCAGCTGGCGCTGGGTGTTCTACATCAACGTGCCAGTAGGCTTGCTGACTGCCTTTGCCGTCATGAGCCTGGTCGAAGATCCACCCTGGGTGAAGAAGCAGAGCAAGTTGTCGATCGACTACATCGGCATCAGCCTCATTGCCCTGACATTCGCCTCCTTCCAAATCATGTTGGATCGCGGCGAAGACGCCGACTGGTTCGCATCGGATTCCATCCGCACCTTTGCCATACTCGCCGTGGCGGGCGGCGCCGTCACCGTGGGCTGGCTGTTGTATGCCGCCAAGCCCGTGGTCGATATACGCGTGCTCAAGGACCGCAACTTCGCCTTGGGCTGTTGCGGCGTAGGCTGCTTCGCCATGATCTTATATGGAAGCGCCATCCTGATTCCGCAGCTGGCGCAGCAACACCTGGGCTATACCGCCACGCTCGCCGGATTGGTGCTGAGTCCCGGCGCGCTGGTCGTCATCTTTTTGATTCCCTTCGTGACCCTCGTCATGCCGCATGTACAGACCCGCTACCTGCTGGGCCTGGGATTCTTTTTGATGGGCTGCGGACTGCTGTACTCGCGCAATGTCGCTGCCAACATCGATTTCTGGCACCTGATGTGGATGCGCTCCGCACAAGCTGCACCGCTCGCCCTGCTGTTTGTGCCCGTCAGCGTGCTCGCCTACCAAACCATTCCGCAACGCATGCAAGGCGATGCCGCCGCGCTTTTCACCATGTTCCGCAACGTATCCGGTTCCGTGGGCATTTCCGTCTCCACGGCGCTGATCACCTCGCGCACCCAAACTCATATGGCGTATCTGCAACCGCACTTGAGTCAGTCGAGCGATGCCTTCCGCAACACCATCGCACAGTTGGCGCGCAGCATTCAGAGCTTCGGCGTCGCCGCCGGCGATGCCACCCAAACCGCGCTCGGACGCGCCTATCAAACGCTGATCGCACAGGCCGGACTGCTCGCTTACATGGACGTATTTCTTTACTGTGCCGTGCTTGCGTTTCTGTTCGTGCCCTTCACCTTCTTGTTCTCGCCGGTAAAGAAGGGCGGCGGCGCACCAGGAGGACATTGATGCGCATAGCCAACAAATTCTCCGGTTGCATCATGATTGTCACCCTGATGACACTCACTGCCTGCAAGGTGGGACCGGACTTCAAGGCGCCGCAAGAACCGGTCCCTGATCAGTATGCCGGCGCCGCAAAGGCATCCCCCGCCGCGAATCCACCGGCTTCCGCCGAGGCACCCGAATCGTCCTTCTGGTGGCAGCAATTCCACGATCCGCAACTCGATGCCCTCGAGGAGAAAGCTGCTGCCGGCAATCTGGATCTCAAGGCAGCATTCCTGCGCATCGTGGAATCTCGGGTCCAAGTGCAGTCGGCGCGTGCCCAGGGACTGCCTTCCCTGGACGCCAGTGCCAGCTATAACCGCGAACAGCTGGGACTCGCGGGCATTTTGAAATCGCAGCATGTCGATACCAGCGGCTCGCCCGCCACCGCCGGCCTGATCTCGCAGCTCGAAAAGCCCGTAAACCTCTACCAGGTTGGCTTCGACGCCTCCTGGGAATTGGACTTGTTCGGCAAGGTGCGCCGCTCGGTCGAGGCTGCGGATGCGCGCAGCTTGAACGCGGTGGAATCGCGCATCGACGTGCTGGTCTCGCTGCAGGCCGAAGTCGCGCAAACTTATTTTCAACTTCGCGCCGGCCAGGTATTGCGCCAGATCACCACCGATCAAGTAGCCGCACAGCGCGATGTGGTGGATCTCACCGGTAGTCGTCGTCAGCACGGTCTCGCCGGCGAAGCCGATGTCGCCGCCGCCCAGGCCCAGTTGGCGAACTTACAGTCGACGCTGCCGCCCTACGAGCAATCCATCGCCACATCGAAACACGCGCTCGCGGTACTCACGGGGCAAAATCCCGAAGCCATGGATGCGGAATTCGACGAGGGCACGCTACCCGCAATCCCCAGCGTCATCCCTGTGGGACTGCCTTCCACGCTCGCCCGGCGTCGCCCCGACATTCGTGCCTCCGAAGCGGCGCTGCACGTCGCCACCGCCCAGGTCGGCGTCGCAGTGTCCGAGTTTTTTCCCGACGTCACGCTGAAGGGCACACTGGGTTTACGTAATTTGAGCCCGGGTTACTTATTTCAATGGGACAGTAAGTTCTATACCTTCGGTCCCACCATCTCGATCCCCCTGTTCCACGGCGGTGCGCTCGATGCCAACGTCAAACTTTCGCGCGCACAAGCCGCCGAAGCCGCGCTCAATTACCGCAAGTCCGTGCTCACCGCCCTGCAGGAGGTCGAGGACGGCTTGACCAGCCTGCATCAGGACGCGCTGCGCACGGCCGCTCTGCAGGACTCCGTGAATTCCAACCAGCGCGCGCTGGATGTCGACCTCAACGCCTACGACCACGGCCTGATTACCTACATCGCGGTGCTCACGGCGCAGCTGCAAACCGTACAGGCCAAGCAACAATTGGCGCAGGCGCAACTCACGCAGAACACCGACCTGGTCAAGCTATACAAGGCTCTGGGCGGCGGATGGGAAGGGGCATCCGCCTTACGTTAACTCGTGACAGCTTAGGTCAAGCGGCCAAAGCCGGCGCAATCGCCGGCAATAGCGTGACCACCGTAGCGAAGCGCGGCGCGTTGCTGTGATGTGATCGGCAAAGCCCAGTCGTGTCATACTTGCCCTACAGCCCCCGCACGAGGCGTCGGGATATATAACAATCGTGAAAGTCCTGATTGTTGAACGGCAAGATTCTCGCGCAGCACTCGCGCGACAATTGCTGGGTGATTACCACGTAGACTTTGAATGGTCTCATGCCGCATCGGACGCGGCATTGCGTGCCGACGTCGAGGACTTCAAACCGAATTTGGTGTTCTGCGCCGATCGCATGCCGCCCCGTGGCCGCGGCGGCGCTGCAGACCTGTTGAAACTCTTGACCTTACGCGCGGCCGACATCATGGTCGTCAGCGTCGGGGAGACGCCTCCCGATATTTCAGATCTGATCGACGCGACTGCCGTCGCGGCGGACGAAGTGCCCGCTGCGCAATGCGTGGAATCGAGCGCCGCCACCTGGCGCGGCTCCCTGCCAGCGATGCTGGATAGCAGCTGGGATGCGGTGGCCTTGAGCGATGCCGCCGGTTGGATGACCTGCGCCAACACCAATGCCTGTCTGATTTTATCCGAGTCGAACCAAGGATTGCTCGGCACCATTCTGGACCCGGGATATTTCTCGACCCAACCCGACCATCGTGTGCATCGCATAGCCTTCTTCGATGCCAACGGCTACCCGACGCCGGTTCACCTCACGGATCTGGTCGCGCGCATCGGCGCCCGCGCTCAAGGGGCACACTCCGCGCTGCCCATCGCCGCGTTCCATCTGCCGGGCTTGAGAGTACTCGCCGAAGCCATGGGTAGCGGCGCGGCCGATGTCATGCTCGGCATCGTCGAAACCGAGCTGCGTTCCGGCGCAATCAACTGCGGCATGGTGGCCCGGCTGGGAGATGATGACGTCATCGTGGTGTTGCCCGACCCCTCCCGCCCCTCGGATGCGGCGATGCATGTGCAGGGCATGCGCCGCGTAGCCGAACTTCACACGGTGGAACGTGGTACGGAAGAACGGCGGGTGAAGGACCGCGGCGGAGAATATTGCCCGCCAGAACGCCGTGCGCTCGAACGTCGTGCGCTCGGACTTCGTGAGCCCGTGGCCGAAGCTCCAGTGTTGGCGGCGCCCCGGGCGGCAATCGAAGCCGGACTGGACGATGCGCTGCGACGCCATGCGATCGGCGTTCACTATCAGCCGCAGTTCGATCTCGACAGCGGCAGCAGCTGCGGTGTCGAGGCATTGGCTCGCTGGTATCTCACCAGCGGCGAAGCGGTGGCGCCGACGGTATTCATTCCCGCTGCCGAACGTGCCGGAATGATCGCCGCACTCGGTGCACAAGTATTGAAGATTGCCTGCGATGCCGCCGCCGCCTGGCGCGGCCACGAATCGCAGCGTCTGATCTTGTCCGTCAAGGTATCGACGCTGCAAATCAGCGCTGCCTTTTCGGCGACGCTGCAAGAAGTGCTGCGCACCTCCGGCTTCGCGCCACAGCGGCTGGAACTCGAAGTCGCCGAAGACGCACTGCTGGCCGACAGCGGCGCCATCACCCGCTGCCTGCTCGACTGGAAGAACATGGGCGTGCGCATTGCCGTGATTCACGCCGGCAACGACTACTCCAGCCTGCGCTACTTATCCAAGGCACCCATCGACCGACTGAAGTTGGATCGGGCGCTCATCGGACGCATGGAGTCCAGTGACCATGATGCCGGCATGGTGCGCGCGCTGATTGCATTGGGGCTGGAACTCGGCATCGACGTCATCGCCGAGGGCGTCGAGACTGAGGCGCAATTGCATGCGCTGATGCAATTGCGCTGTCCCCAGGCCCAAGGATTCCTGCTCGGTCGGCCGATGCCGCTCGTGCCGGTGCAGATTGCCCTGCGAAAGCGCTGGGGCAATCTGCCGAAAGCGCCGGTGCTTACTTCCCCACTTGCGTCGGCATCGGCGGCGCAGATTTAAGCGGGATCTGCTTCGCGGTCTTGAGCTGCTCCAGGACGTCGGCAATCGCCGCGTCGAGTTGCGGATCGTTGCCCGCGTTCACCGCCAACGGATCCAACGGCACTTCCATGTCGGGTGCCACGCCCTCATTCTCCACGTGCCATTCACCTTCCGGCGTGAATACCCGAAAGAACGGCACGCTCAAAGAACCGCCGTCGATCAACGGCGGGTTGACTGAGATGCCGATCAATCCGCCCCAGGTACGCGTCCCAATGAGCTTGCCCAATCCAAGCCGCTTGAAACCATAGGGCAAGAAATCACCACCCGATCCCGCGTCCTGATCGATGAGCATGGCCTTGGGCCCATAAATGGCCGCCCCCGGCGTGCTGAATACCAACCCATCCCGGTCCTTCCAGCTGGACAGATATTTTCGATTCAGCGTCTCCAGTACGTAGTTGGCGGCCTGGCCGCCGCTGTTGCGCCGGTCGTCGACAATTAGGCCGTCGCGGTCCATTTGCGCGAAGAACATCCGATTGAAGAACTTGAAGCCGTCATCCCCCGTGTCCGGCAAGTACACATAGGCCACCTTGCCGCCGCTCTTGCGATCGACGTACTCGCGGTTGCGCTCCACCCAAGCCCACTGCCGCAACGCCCCTTCATTCGCCACGGGAATCACCACCACGGTGCGCGCAGACTTGGTGGTGCCATCGCGGCTCACGGTGAGCGACACTTGCTTCTCGACAGTACCCTCGAGCAACGAGAAGATATTCATTGCGCCGTCCAACGGCCTGCCGTTGATCGCCAGAATGGCATCGCCCTCGGCCACATCGATTCCCGGCACGCCAAGCGGCGCCACCAAGAACGGGTTCCAGCGATCGCCGCGATAGATCTTTTGGATCCGGTACTGATTGTTCTCGACGCGATAGTCCGCGCCGAGCAGACCCGTGCCAACCGTGGGCGCCACATAAACGTCGCCGCCGGCGATGCGATTATGGCCGACTTGCATCTCGCCGATCATCTCGGCCAGCAGTTCATTCAAATCCTCGCGGCGCTGCACGAATGGCAGCAACGGCTCATAACGCGCTCTGATATCGGCCCACTTCAAGCCATGCATGTTCGGGTCGTAGAAATACTGCTGCTCCATGCGCCACACGTCATCGAATATCTGATGCCATTCCTGGCGCACGTCGACCATGGTTCTCAAACCGCTGATATCGACGGGCTTGTCGTCCAATTTTTCGCCGGCATCCGCGACTTCGAACTTGTTCTCGCTCTCGACCAACAAAAGTTTTTTACCATCCCGGCTGCCCGAAAAGTCCTGCAGTCCTGACCTGAGCAGCTTCTCGGTGCGGTCATCGAAATTGAATCGATGCAATTCCCCGTTGGCACGGCGCGCGGGACCCGGCGGATCGGTTTCCACGCCGGGCTGTCTGCGCGATAAATAGAGCAGCGCGCCATCGGAGGCTACCAACACGTGTTCGTAGTCGCGCTCCGGCACCGGAATGGGCACGAATCGATTTGAGAGACCGGCCAGATCGATGCGCGTCGGCTTAGGCGCCTTGTCGGCCGCCTTCTCAACTTTGGCCTTCTCGGCCTTATCCTTGTCCCCTTTGCCGCCTTTGCCGGCCTCGCCCTCCTTATCGACCTTGACGTCGTCGGCTTTGTCCTTGGCGGCATCCGACTTGTCTGCATCCTTGTCCTTCGATGCCTTCGACTCCTCGTCGCCTGTCTTGGGTTGCAGCGGCGAATGCCCATCCGTCGCAAGCACCGCGGCATAAATGCCGGAACGCAACGGTCGCTCCTGGGTCGACATGTCGAGCCCGACGCGGGAAGGGCCGGCATCGATCGAGGCGGTGAAATACAGCAGGCCATTGTTGCTAAATAGCGGATTGTCCGTTTGCACGAACTTCTCGGTCAGATCGCTGCTGGTGCCGGTGGCGAAGCTATGCAGCTTTACCTGCGTGAAGTTGTTGGCGGCAACCACGGTATAGGCCAGCCACTGGCCGTCCGGCGAGAACGATTCCTTGAATTCCAATCGACGTGGACTGGTGTCCAGCAAAGTCACTGCGTTGCTGGCGAGATCGATGGCATAGATATGCAGATGATTGTCTTGAAACACGATGCGATGGCTGTCGGGTGACCAGTCGAGCAGCGTGAAGTAGCCCATTTTTCCCAAGGCATGGTGCACCGGCTTTTCCAAGCCCGTCGCATCGCGCACCAGCAACGCCTGCGCGCCGCCCTCATCGCTCAAGTAAGCGACACGCAGCCCGTCTTTGCTCCACAGGGCATCCGACTCGCGAATGCCGGAAGTCGCCGTGAGATTGCGCGTCGAACCATCCTTGACCGGGACGCTGAACACATCGCCGCGCGCAGTGATCAACACCCGCTTACCCGTGGGTGACAACTTCGCCGCTGTTATCGAGCGGGCCGCGTCCTTCCACTGCGGCCGCGCTTGAATCGACTGCACCGCCAGATGAAGCGTGATCGGTGTCACCTGTCCATTGCTCACATCGATGGATTTCAGCAGGCCGCCGGTTTCATACACGATGGTGTGGTCGTAGGCGCCGGCGTTGCGAACATCCCAAGTCGTTTCATGGGTGAGCTGACGAACGGCATGTGTGTGGGCGTCGTAAAGAAATAGATTGGCCGCGCCGTCGTTG
>JAXDQN010000094.1:0-3649 GCA_034667865.1 Gammaproteobacteria bacterium | reverse complement strand
AATACATCGAGTCTTTGGCTGACTTGAACACCGGAATGTTTCCGGTGCTGGGTGCGGGCAATCCGCACGAAGAAGAAATCTTCGCCAATTGGTTTTCCAACGATCAGGCGCACCCTCTGTTGATTTTAAAAGGCCGCGATTCGGTCGGCTTTGCCTTGGTCACGCGGCCGCGGATTCCGTCGATCGGCGGCCAGTCCGCCAACTACCGCATGTCGGAATTCTTTGTCCGTAAGCCGCACCAACGCGTCGGAATCGGCCGGGATGCCGCCACCCTGATATTCGACCGCTTTGCCGGCGACTGGGAAATCGTCGAGTACCAGCGCCACCCGGGCTCAATCGCCTTCTGGCGCCGGGTCGTCAGCATCTACTGCGGCGGTCGGTATACCGAACGCTCGCAAAATGGCGAGGTTCAGCAGCGATTTACCAGCCGTCCT
This sequence comes from Gammaproteobacteria bacterium, assembly GCA_034667865.1. Lineage (GTDB taxonomy): Bacteria > Pseudomonadota > Gammaproteobacteria > Steroidobacterales > Steroidobacteraceae > Bog-1198. The sequence continues at coordinate 3,215 of JAXDQN010000094.1, read as the reverse complement.
TCCGCCTTCCGTCCAAAGCCCGCGACGTGATCAAAATATCGCTCAAGATTGAGCGAAAACGGTCGATGATTGGATTCTCGTGCAATCTCCGGCAAATCTAGCTTTTGACTTCGTGCGCAGCCTGGCCGCTGAACTGTCAGCCGGCCACATCGACCTGCCATCCTTTCCCGACATCGCGATCAAGGTGAGACGAGTCCTCGCGGACGGCGACTCCTCGGTCGACCAGGTGGTGCGCGTGGTCGGCTCGGAACCGGCGTTGGCCGCTCGGCTGATGCGCATCGCCAATTCGGCCTCGATCAATCGCAGCGGCAAAACCGTCACGGACCTGCGCACGGCTATCAATCGTCTGGGCTACAACATGGTGCGCAGTGCCGCCATGACCTTTTCGATGAATCAAATGCGCACCAGCAACAAGCTGGCAGGCTTGGCGCCGCACTTGAATCGACTGTGGGAAGAAAGCACCTACGTGGCGGCCTACGCCTTCGTCCTGGCGAGAACCTGCTCGCGCGTCAATCCGGACGAGGCCATGCTCACCGGCATGCTCCACGGCATCGGTAAACTTTACATTCTGACCCGAGCCACCGGTCATCCTGGATTGTTCGCCGACGAAAAGGCGCTCAACGACGTCATCGCCGATTGGCATGCCTCGATCGGCAAGGCCATTCTCGAGAATTGGGATTTCGCCGAGCCCATGTCGCGCGCGGTGGGGCAGGATGACTTCGCGCGCCCCGATGCCGATATTCCCGACCTCACCGATGTGGTTGGCGTGGCCATCACGATGGTGTCCTACGGCACCGATATCGCCGCACTCGGTCAGGAACTAAAGCGCCAACCTGCTGCGATGCGCTTAGGGTTGAACGAGTCGAAGACCATGGCGGTGATGCAGGACTCCGCCGCAGAGGTCACCGCGCTCAGCCAGGCGCTGAGCGATTAGACCGGCTGCCTGGAATTGCACTCCGCAGCAATCGCTTCGGCGACGTAGCGGACGTTGTGCGGCATGATTCCCGCAAGATTCATGCGGCTGTCGTCGGTCATATAAATGTGGTGCTTCTCGCGCAGACGTTCAACGATCTGCGGCGCTACTCCGAGCAAGGAGAACATACCGTGCTGGCTGCTGATGAAATCAAAGTCGCCGCTGCCGGTGGCATCACGCAGGCTCGAGGCGAGCAGCGTACGCATTTCCTGAAGCCGGCCGCGCATGCCATCGAGTTCCCCGATCCAATCGCGCCGCAGTGCCGCATCGGCAAATATCTTGGCCGCAATGGCTGCGCCGTGATCGGGCGGCATGGAATAAATGCTGCGCGCGATCTGCAGCACGTGGCTCTGGACCGCATCGGCGCGTTCGGCATTTTCACTGACTGAGATCAGCGCGCCGACGCGTTCTCGATACAGCCCCAGATTCTTCGAGTAAGAGATCGCAATCAGCGCCTCAGGCAGGCGCTGCGCCACCATCCGCACCGCGGTGACGTCGGCTCCCAATGAGGCTCCGAAGCCTTGGTAGGCCAGATCGAGAAACGGAAACAAGCCGCGGCGCAGAATCAGCTCCGCCAGCGTGTCCCATTGCGCCGGCAGGAGATCCGCGCCTGTTGGGTTGTGGCAGCAGGCGTGTATCAGCACCACATCGCCCGCTGCGGCGCGTTCCAGCTGCTGCAGCATCGCGTCGAAGCGCACTGTGTGCGCGGCAGCATCATAGTAGGGGTAGCGCCCCAGCTTCAGACCCGAATTTCCGAGCAGCGGCGCGTGGTTGCCCCACGTCGGATCGCTCATGTGCACCGTTGCCGCGGGCGTGGCCGCGCGAATCAATTCGGCGCCAACCCGCAGCGCGCCGCAGCCGCCGGGGGTCTGGACAGTCCGCACACGCCGATCGGTCCGCGCCGGATGCTCCTGCCCCAGAACCAACTCTTCCACCAGGGCATTGAACTCTTCACGGCCGGCCGCTGCCACATAGGACTTCGTGGTCTGCGCGGCCAGGACCTCCTGTTCCGCGCGGCGCACGCAGTCCAAGACCGGCGTATTGCCGCTGAGATCTCGATAAACGCCGACCCCGAGATCGACTTTTTGGGAGGAGGGATCTGCCCGATATTTCGCCATCAAGCCAAGGATGGAATCGCTGCTGAGCCGACTAAGTTGTTGAAACAAAAGTTAACGTCCTGAGCTTCGGTATGGGTTCATTATAGCGTTTGCATGCACCGTCTCCTTTAAAAGACAGTGGTCCGATGACAATTATCGGCGTTAGCGTGTACGCTTTGTCCTAAGTTACTAGCGGGAGAGTTATATGGCGCTTTGGAATGAAAAACCCACGTCCGCACCTGCGGGTTCCCCGGGTCCTGCTGCTGCACCTGCGGCCGCCGCACCGGAACGAATCTCACCGGATCGCAGCACCAATGATCCGGGCTTGGGCGTGTCGCCGCGCCGCCCCACGCCGAAGACGGCCACCGAAGGTGGCGAATCGGTCATTGCCGCCAATCTTTCCATCGAAGGTAAGATCGAAGGGTCGGGTAATGTGCGCATGGCGGGACGCTTCAAGGGCGATGTGCGCATCGATGGGAATTTCACCATGGATGCGGGCGCCCATCTGACCGGCCAGGTACTGGCCAGCATCGTCATTGTCGGCGGCGAGTTGCAAGGCAATATCGAAAATGCCAAGCGGGTCGACGTCTTGGAAGGCGGCGTGATTGTCGGTGACGTCAAAGCCGGTTCGATCACCGTTGCTGCCGGATCGCGCATGCGCGGCCACGTCGAGTTCGGCTGGGATGACGCCGCCAAGGGTAGCGTCAAGCCTGGCTTGGCAAATACCGGAAGCTGATGGCCGGCGCGGTTCGCCAGAGCAACCTCGGCGCAACACGGATTTGTCCGCACTGCAAGGCGACGGTCTTGCAGAGCGCCAACATCTGTCCGGGCTGCCAGCACCATCTGCGCTTCAACACGGGCAATACGGAGCCGCAGGCAGTGGCTCTCTCGGCCGTGCGTATCGAAGGCTCGATCCGCCACGCGGCTCGCGATGAACAATGCGAGTACTGCGTGGTGGTATCGATCACCAACAGTCAAGGCGAGAAGATCGCACGGCAAGTGGTGGGCGTGGGCGCGCTGCAGCCCGGCGAGCAGCACAAGTACAGCTTCTCCGTGGAGCTCATGCCGGTACGCGGTTCGAAGCCGCCGCGCGGATAAAGTCAGCGCTGGTTATTGCCTTCGATGGCAATGAAGCGCAGGAACTC
>JAXDQN010000093.1:0-5313 GCA_034667865.1 Gammaproteobacteria bacterium | reverse complement strand
CTATGTAAAGGAGCTTACGGCAGTCCGACGCAAGCCCGCGCGCGCGAAGCGCGCCTAGGCCCTTCAGGATTTGGATTGGGTGAGTTTAGCCCCGAGCCCCTGACAGGACTTGAATCAGGCGTTTATCGCCTGCGCCTACGTAGGTGTTCTCCCGGTATGTCACGGTATCGCCCTGTCTTACTTCCAAGGTATGGGTGCCGGGAGTGACGTTCAGCACCTGCGGTTTCTTGGCTTCCGCTTCCTGGCCTGCCTGGACCCCATCAACGAACAGCACCGCGCCGGCGGGCGCGCCGGTCACCACCAGTTCGGCCGGCGGCGGCATGTGCGGCTTGCGATGAAACCAGCTGCAGCCAGATAGGCACAGCAGAGCAACGACAATAAGGATTCTCACAGCGGCGAGATTATCATGCCCACCCGGTACCCCCAACAGTCAGAGCTTTGCGACACCACTTCCTGGGACGGTCCAAGTATGATGCGGAATATATGATCCTTGCACTGTCCACGTGGCCTGAAATCGAGCAGCGGATTCGCAGCTGCAGCACGGTGGTCATCCCCATCGGTTCCAATGAGCAGCACGGGCCTACCGGTTTGCTGGGCACCGACTGGTTATGTCCGGAAATTATCGCCCATGAAGCGCATCGGTTGAGCGACACCGTGCTGGTGGCGCCCACCTTCAATATCGGCATGGCACAGCATCACTTGGGCTTTGCCGGCACGATCTCACTGCGGCCCTCGACCTTTCAGGCGGCAATCGGCGACTGGGTCGCGTCGCTGAGCCGACATGGATTTCAGCGCATCTATTTCCTGAACGGACATGGCGGCAACATTGCATCGATCGAGGCAGCCTTTTCGGAGATCTATGCCAAGTATTCGTTCGAAGCACGGCAATGTCCGTTCATGTTGAAGCTGCGATGCTGGTGGCAGCTGCCGGGGATTGGCGCATTGGCCGATCAGATGTTTCCATCGGGACATGGATCTCACGCCACCCCGTCGGAAATCGCCATCACGCAAAGCGCCTATCCGGGCAGCATCAAGAACGCGATAGTGACACCGCGTATAGCGCCCACCGGTCCGATTCGAGATGCCTCCGATTATCGCGCGCGCTTTCCGGACGGCCGCATCGGATCCGACCCCATGCTGGCATCCGTGGAGAAAGGCGCGGAGCTGATTGCCCAATCAGCGGCGGCGCTGATCCGGGACTTCGATGAGTTCACGCGCGAGCCGTTCATGGCTCGAGGATCACGCTAGGCGCCGACCCACCGGTGGCGGCGCCTAATCGGGCGTGAACGCCAGCATGACCAGCGATCGAGCGGTAATGGCGTAACGCTCTCCAGCGTTGCCTTTATACTCCTTGAGCATTTCCGGCAGATTGGTATCGAGCAACAGTTTCCAGGTGCCGTCGCCGGCCGCCGTCGGCAATGCGAACTCCACCATATCATGATGCGCGTTCACGGCAATGAGCAACGTCGCTTCGGTGCCGCGCTGCCGCAGGCCGGTGGGGCGTGCGCGGCCGTCGATCAGCATGCCGAAGCAAAGCATGCGTGAATCACTCCAATCGGCTTCTTGCATCTCGATACCCGATGCGTTGATCCAGGTAACGTCCTTGACTTCGAGCTCTTGGTCGAATTCCCCGGTCAAAAAGCGATTGCGCCGGAGAATCGGATACTTGTGTCGAAGTGCGCACAGTTGCTTGGTGAAGTTCACCAATGATTGGCCGCGCTGGTCGAATTCCCAATTGAGCCAACTGATTTCATTGTCCTGACAATAGGCGTTGTTGTTGCCTTGCTGAGTGCGCCCGAATTCATCGCCCGCCAGCACCATGGGCGTGCCTTGCGACAGCAACAGAGTTGCGAGGAGATTTCGCTTTTGCCGCTCGCGCAGCGAATTGATCGCGGGATCGTCGCTGGGACCTTCAACGCCGCAATTCCAGGAGCGATTGTCGCTGCTGCCGTCTTTGTTTTCTTCGCCGTTCGCCTGATTGTGTTTGCCGTTGTAGCTCACCGCGTCGTTGAGCGTGAAGCCATCGTGCGCGGTAATGAAGTTGACGCAGGCCCACGGCCTTCTGCCCAAGTGATTGAACACATCGGCAGAAGCGCTCAAACTCTTGGCTACATCGCCCGCGGCGGCGCTGCCCCGCCAGAAATCACGCGTGGTATCCCGATAGCGATCGTTCCATTCTGCCCAGCCAGGCGGGAATTTCCCCACCTGATAGCCGCCCGGTCCCACGTCCCATGGCTCGGCGATGAGCTTTACGGTCCTCAGCACGGGATCCTGGTGGCAGGCCTTGAGAAAACCACTTTGATTGTCGAAGCCGTCCGGCTCGCGCGCGAGGATGGTCCCCAGATCGAAGCGAAAGCCATCGACATGCAGTTCGTTGACCCAATACCGCAAACTGTCGGTGACCATCCCGATCACAGCCGGGTGCGAGAGGTTCAGCGTGTTTCCCGTTCCAGTATCGTTGATGTAGTAGCGCTTGTCGGGCAATAGCCGGTAATAGGAAATGTTGTCGATGCCCTTGAACGACAGCGTGGGGCCGCGCTCGTTACCCTCGGCGGTGTGGTTATACACCACGTCCAAAATGACCTCGATGCCCGCGTCATGAAAACGCGCCACCATTTCTTTGAATTCGCGCAAGCACTGTTCGGGCTCCGAGGCATAGCGCGGATCCGGCGCAAAGAAGCCGATGCTGTTATATCCCCAGTAGTTATTCAGGCCGCGTTCCAGCAGATGGCTGTCGTTGATGAAGGTGTGAACCGGCAGCAGCTCGATCGCGGTGATACCAAGCGACTTTACATAGGCGATGACTTCTTGGGTTCCGAGCCCTGCATAGGTGCCTCGCTGCTTGGTCGGCACGGCGGGATGCAGTTTGGTGAAGCCCTTGACGTGAGCTTCGTAAATGATGGTGTTGTCCCAAGGCAAACCTCGCGAGCGAGGTTGTCCACGCCAGTCAAAATTCGGATCTACGACCACGCATTTGGGCATGAACGCCGCACTGTCGCGTTCATCGAAGCTCAAATCCCCATCTTTCGCGCCCAGGGTATAACCGAAACACTCGGGTCCCCATTTGAGATCACCGGTGAATCCCCGGGCATAGGGATCGAGAAGCAGCTTATTGGGATTGAATCGGTGCCCCTCGGCCGGCGCATAAGGCCCGTGAACCCGCAATCCATACACGGATCCGGGGTGAACGTCGGGAATGTAGCCGTGCCAAATCGTGTCGGTGTATTCGGGCAATGCGATTCGTTCTAGTTCGGTGTTTCCTTTGGGATCGAACAAACAGATTTCCACCTTGGTGGCGTGCGTGGAGAACAACGTGAAGTTGGTGCCGTTGCCGTCCCATATCGCGCCGTGGGCCTCGGTATTTCCTTCCTTAACCCGCGATCTGACTTGGCTCATTGAAGGCTCTCAATTTGGGGAAACGCACGATACCTGGTTGCCGCCTCTGCCGTGAGCGCGCCTGCCTGGCTCGGGGGTTGCGCCTACACGGGTTGGCGCAGTACGCCTACCGGCGCGCGCACGCGACTGGCTACATTGCTGGGAAGCGACCGGATCAATGCATTAAAAGGGGAGGTTCCCATGCAAATCGATCATCGAGCGATTGCCGAGCGGGCCTATCAGTTATGGGAATCCCTGGGGAGGCCCGAGGGCGATCATGAGCAGATTTGGATGCAGGCCGAGCGAGAGCTCAAAGGAGATTCCAGCGCGGGCGGTTCCTCTACGTCGGCTGTCGATAAGTCGCTGAAGGATTCATTCCCCGCCAGCGATCCTCCCGCTAGCAGGCTGCCGGACAAGCCGCCGTCCAATGCCGAAGAGAAGTGGCGCGCCGCGGGGATCGACCGCAGGCCCATCGCGTCTTCCAAGAAGTTAGATCGGTCCTGAAAAACGCCGCGCTATTTCTTGAGCGTGAACACAACCCTGAATGGATAACAGCTGCTTATCGCGTGGCCATCTTCCGTGGTGGCGCGATAGTGTCCGGATCCCGCCTTGGCGAGTACCAGGGCAGCGGCGTCCAACCTGGGGTTACTCGAGCTTTGCAGTGTCACTGGATTGGAAGTCAGCCTCCCATTCGGATCGACGCAGACCTGTACGATGACGTTGCCTTGTTGGCCGAGAATTCTTGGCGTCGAAGGATAGAAATCATCTGGGTTGGGGAATCCGCTTCCTGGTCCACCTTGCACTCGGTTGACGACATTCGCGGCAGTGTTTCCCTTGGACGCCGGCGGCGAGGTGGGTCCGTCCATCCTGGGTTCCACCAGCGGTACATCGTCAGTTGGGCTAGATGGGATGCTGACTTCCGGCTTCGCTACCTTCCAGTCCGTCGGCGGCATGGTTGTTTGAGGAGTCGGCAACACGACGGGATCCCGGGGATGCGGTTGCTCGAAAGTGGGGACTAGCGGCGGCGGGGCGATCGACTTGATAAATTTTGAGCCGAGGCTGACGAACAGGGCGTAGAAGACCACCGCGTGAAGCAGAATAACCAACAGCAAACTCGTCGAGCGGCCCGACAGCAAACTGGGTTCTTCGCGCAGGATGGCGATGTTTCCGGTTGCCGTCGCTGCTGCGGTGGCGGTCGCCAGGCCGTGTTCGCGCGCGATCCACAGGGTTGCCCAGCAGCAACCCAGCCCGAAGCGCAAGCGCGAGAGGCTCGACGATCGCGTCATCAGGTCAGCCTGCCATTCCTCTTCCAGTCGCTCAGCGAGAGCGGCGGGCGTGCCGCGAGCGGCACGGCGAATCAACCAATCGGCAAGGGTATGATGCTGGCTCATGCGAGAACTCCTCGATTAAAGCTGGCAAAAACTTCGCTGGCACGTTTGAGACCGGTTGAGGTCAGCCGATAGAGTCGACGGCGCGGGCGGCCTTCGCTGGAAGGATCAATGGATTCCCAGCGGCTGCTGAACCAGCCCGCGGATTCGAGCCTGAGGAGAATGGGGTACAAGGTGCCGGAGGCTATTCCGCAGCGCCGATGCACATCCGCGCCGGACAGCTGATCTGAGGGGGACTCGAGAAATGCTTCGAGGACTTTTAGCGTCTGTAAAGACATTCGCACATCGCGATCTTGCTTACCCATGGTAGAAAGTCTACATAGGGTCTTTTCGAAACGCAAGTGTGGTGGATAATATCAAGCTATTTACGGCGCCGGCCGCACCGGCTGCAAGGAATTCCAGCTGCCGGACAAATTGCCGTTCGGGTTGAAGTTGGGATCATCGCTCATGACGTATTGATTCGCGCCATTGAGCCAGGCGTGGCCATACTGGTTACTCATTTCATAGGTCGCGCCCGTGGAAGGATCGCGGAAGGTCTGCACACCGCGAA
>JAXDQN010000092.1:0-4742 GCA_034667865.1 Gammaproteobacteria bacterium | reverse complement strand
GCACCAATATCACGCCCGACAAAAACACCGGTATCGTCAGGTACACGCTCGATGATTTCGATCGCGCCGTGCGCCATGGCATCGATCAAGAAGGCGGCACGCTGTATCCGGCCATGCCCTACCCGTCTTACGCGCGGCTGACCGATGCGGACCTCACGGCGCTGTATGACTATTTCATGCGGGGCGTGACACCGGTAGCAGCCGAGGAACATGGGAATGGCATTCCCTGGCCGCTGTCGATGCATTGGCCGCTGGCCGTTTGGCGCAAAATGTTTGCGTCTGAGACCGAAGCCGGTCATCCGACATTCGATGCCGCGCGCTATTCGGATCCAGTGATAGCGCGCGGCGCCTACCTGGTGCAGGGTCTGGGTCATTGCGGCAGTTGTCACACGCCGCGCTCCGTCACCTTCAAGGAAAAGGGCTTGGATGAGTCATCGAGTCTGTTTCTCGCCGGCGGCCAGGTGATCGATGGCTGGGTCGCGGTCAATCTGCGCGGCAATGCGGCGGACGGCCTCGGCGCTTGGTCGCAGGAGGATATCGTCGCCACACTCAAGACCGGCCGCAACTCAGCGCACGCCGTCGTGGGACAGCCCATGAACGATGTGGTGGTGCACAGCACGCAATTCATGAGCGATGCCGACTTGAACGCCATTGCGACGTATCTGAAGATTTTGGCGTCCGCTCCGGCTGACGGCAGCGGCTTTAAGGCCGATCCCGCAACCGCGACGACACTGGCCAAGGGTCTGGAGGCGAATCGCGGCGCCGAGGTGTATGTGGACAATTGCGCTGCCTGTCACCGCACCAACGGTGAGGGAAGCCCCAAGGTGCTCCCGGCCATCGCCGGCAATCCGTCGGTTCTCGCGCCCGATCCCAGCTCCCTGATCCGTCTGGTGCTGGGCGGCAGCAGCCTGCCCGGTACGGCAACCGCGCCATCCGCACTGGGGATGCCGGGCTTCGCCTGGCGATTGTCGAACGATGAGATCGCTCAGCTGCTCACCTTCATCCGCAACGGCTGGGGCAATAAGGCGCCCGGCGTGTCGGCGAGCGCCGTGGCCAGCGTGCGCGGCGCCATGGATCGGGACGACGCTGCGAACCAGCGAGTGGGGTTACATCAGCCCTGAGTCATGCGCAGGTGTCCGCGAGGGCAGCGGCGCAGCGTTGACAGGGAAGCGTACAGGCCAGCCATTGAGCCGCGAAAGATTCGATCAGGATGCCAACACTGTCCGATCCATCATTTCTGCGAATGCCCCAGTAAATTCGGTTGGCGGACTGACGTCGCGCGCCGACCCAGAACAAGGCTTACTTCCGATCCAGAACATGCCTACCTTTAAAAACAGAGAGTTTTTTCCAGCAGCCGCCACGGACAGCTTCTCGGCGATCCGGGCTAAGACTGTGCGTGGCCACATCTACTCTGGCAATTTCATCTTCTTCAAAAACGCCTTGTACCGTGGATCATCGTGAAGCTTGTCGAATTCCGTCCCGAATTTGATTCGGTAGAGAAGGGGGTCCTTCTCCGCATACGCGTGGTCCAGCCACTTGAATGCCTCGTCTGATTCCCCGCGAAACGCATAAATCGCAGCGACGCCGGACGGGATGCAGTCGGCGTAGCTTCTAATGAATTGTGCAAGCGCTGCATCCGAGTCGGTCTTCCGCCCGAGACGAAAATAGGCGAGCGCGGGCCCGCCGAGGCGAGCCGGCTCGTTTGGCTCCTTCAAAACTTCTGCCAGCGCCTTATCAGGTTCGCCGCGAGCGAGTAGCACGAGTGCGAGGTCGTAGTGCGCAAAGGCGAATGTCGGGCTGAGCTCGATGGTGCGGTTCATGGCCGCTTCGGCTTCGGCCAGTCGGCCGCGGCACAGCTGTACTAAACCGAGAAAAAAATAACCCTCTGGGTCCATTGGATCTCGTGCAAGCGATGCGTTGATACCGATCAGAGCATCGTCGAACCGTCCCATGGTCAGCGACAGCAGCGGAACCGCCTGCAAGGCTGCATCCTGGGGCGCAATGGCGAGCTTGAATTCCCGCTCGGCGGCAGGCCAATCCCAATCGTAGGTAATATCGATGTTACCGAGAACCCAATGCGCGGATCGTAGGTGCGGGTCTAATTTAAGAGCCTGCTCGCCGGCGACACGACTTTTCTCAAAGGCCTCCGCAGGAGGCATGAGTCCATAGGCGCCGAGATTCTGATATGCGTTGGCCAGTGCGGCTGCCGCATCTGCAAACGTTGGGTCCAGTTGGAGAGCCCGCTGAAAATTGCTTACCGCCTGCTCCGTGCCCTGCCGGTCGGTGTTATTCATAGCGTACTGCCCTTGCAGATACGCTGCATACGCCTCGGGGCTGCGCAAAGTTTTACGTGACACGAGCTCACTGTAGAACACATCATTTTCAACTAGGCGCACAACTTTGTTCGCGATTTCGGCCTGTAACTTTAAGACCTCACCAAAGTCCCGGTCATAGATCTGCGACCAGCGGGGGGTGCCATTGCGGCTGTCGATGAGCTGCGCCGTCACACGCACCCGATCACCCGACTTTCGCACGCTTCCCTCGAGCACATAGGCCACTCCAAGCTGCGTCCCGATGCTGCGCAGATCTTGCGTTTTACCCTTGAACTGAAAAGACGAGGTGCGGCCAATGACTTTGAGTATCGGAATCTTCGCCAGGAGATCAATAATCTCCTCCGCCATTCCATCCCCAAAATACTCCTGATCCTTCTTTTCACTCATATCTGCGAATGGCAGCACGGCAATGGATTTGTCCGCTATCGCAACTGAGGAAGGTTGGACAGCATTGTGACTCGACAACCAAGGGAATCCCACCCAAACAGCAACGCCAACCGCAATGAGAACCGCGGCGGCAATAACTACTCGTTTCGGACGGCCGTTCGAACCCTTAGGTGTAAAGGACTGAGATTTCGGCTGGCCAGGTATCGTCGCGCCGGACGTGTTGACGGGCGGATCGGTAACATCGCTTGTTGGCAGGTGCGGGCCGCATCGCTGCACGGCCGGAATCAGGCGGTACCCTCGCCCCCGCACTCCCAAAATGTATCGCGGCTGCTGCGAATCATCGCCGATTGCACTGCGCAATAGTTTCACCCGTTGAGCGACCGATTCCGGGCTCACCTGCAACCCCGGCCATACCTGCTCCAACAAATCGTCGTTCGTCACGATTGCGGGCGCAGCATTGATCAGCGCGCATAGCAGGTCGAAGGACAGTTTTGGCAGCGCAATCTTCTCATCCCCGCGCGTGACTTCGGCTTTGCCGATGTTGACCTCAAGGTCACCGACGCGAAACGCGGGCGGAGAGGTTCCATTGCCAGGCGTAAGTGGTGACTGCATCGTCCCTTGCTGTTCGTCATAGCGCGGAGCGCGCTCGATCGCCCTTCTTGGGGTATGTTCGTCTACGCGTCTCAGCTTGGCAAGTGATGGCGGTCCGCAACGACGCTCAAGATGGCAGACAGCTACGAACTTCTAAAGATCACTAGCTGGCGATGCGGCGACATTTTCGGACCAAGAGTTAGGCAGCCTCATTTGCTGCGGCACAGCCAAGTCGCAAATCCGCCCTAGTCGCCAGCAACACACGACGAATACCTTCAATTCGCGCAGCTTTCAGCGAAGTTTCACCCGTTGTTGATCTAACTATCATGCAGCCGGTCGGCCCTCTCCCTAACTTGGGAATCGCATTTAGGCGAGTACCTACCCATCCATCCAGGAGATAGCCGTGAACAACGTGATCAAAACTCAATCAAAATTAGCGAAATCCATCGTCGCCGCCAGCTTCTTTGCTCTCGCCTGCACTGTGATCGGCGGGGAAGCGCTGGCACAGCAGCTCACTGCCGTCGAGGCACCCTCGGAACATGCGAACAGCCTACCTATGACAAAGTGGTCAGTGACGTATCCCGTAGGATATTCGGACCTTGATTTGTCCAAGCTGAAGGGAGCGAAAACACTCTATTTGCGCATTCGCCACGCGGCGGAAGTGCTCTGCGAGAGCGCCGCCACTTGGGGCAAGAAAGAGGGGGAGGCGTGTGTGCGCAAGGCGGTGGATGATGCAGTCGCGCGCGTCGATGTCCCACTGCTATCACAATATTATCGGTTGCGCTGCATGGGTGACAAAGCGGGACTCGTACAGCTCGCAAACGCCAATTGAGCAAATGATAGGCTCTAGCTCGGGCGATGAGGTAAATCCACTGTCGCCCGGGCCTTTCCAGCCACTATCGCTCTCGTCTAACCGCTGATCGCCACTCAAATCCCAGAGGCGACTAGATGATCTTTACGGACGTAAGGCGCGCTGAAGTGCCCCGATTTCCGCACTGGCTTGTGCGGAGGCCTTCGCAGGCCTCAGCTGTTAGGTCCAGCCGTACAAAAGCTCCGCCTACGTTGAGGGTCGCGGTGTCGTAGCTATTTTGCATTCGGGTTGCGAGGCGAATACTCGCGATCAAGACGTCAGTCAGTGTCGGCGGGCCGACTCGTACGATGTTAACCAGGACGATATCGGCCGGGCCTTTGTGGGTGAACTCCTGCACGGGAAAGTCGGTATGCTTCAGATGAGGGTCCCGCAAATGTTCCGCACTGGCATTGTGCGAACTCAGGCGGAGAACCAAGTCATTGATTTTGGTGGTGAGGGACTCGAACCCTCGACCTCGGCATTATGAGTGCCGGGTGCGCAATATCATTTGGTGTTTTCTAAGGTATAAACTTAGAATTCACCACCATGAGGTTCATCCACCTCATCCAGCCCATGTACGT
>JAXDQN010000091.1:0-4229 GCA_034667865.1 Gammaproteobacteria bacterium | reverse complement strand
GTCGTCCAACAGACGCTTCGCGAAATGCAGGCGGCGGGTCTGCGCAATCGCGAGCGGCGAGGCGCCGATCTGCTCGACCAGCAATCGATTCAAGTAGCGCGCCCCGACGCCAATTCGCCCGGCCAGGTCCTCCACAGATCCTCTGTCGAGCGCGCCTTCATGAATCAAGCGCAAGGCGCGCCGCACGACCGCCGATTTTCCCGTCCACGCCGGTGAACCCGGTGCAGCCTCCGGACGGCAGCGCAAGCACGGACGGAATCCCGCTGCCGCACTCTCCGCGGCCGACGCGTAGTAGCGAACCGCGGAGGAGTAAAGACGCACCGGACAAATGGAGCGGCAATAAATGCCGGTGGACAGTACCGCGATAAAAAACTTGCCGTCAAAACGCGGATCACGGCTGCGGCGCGCGCGATCGAGCACCTCGCGAGGGAAGCCGAGAATTTCAGTCATATAAAAACAATACACGCTGTTCGATTTCGACACTAGCCAAAATCGGCCCTCGAGTCATCCGAACGCGCCCGCATGCAGCGAAACGCCGTAATCCTGCAGGGAGCGGACTATTCCCAAGTCTCATCGCCGATCAATACTGCTGCGTGTGATCGCGAAAGCATTCGCATGGCGGATGGCAAGCGAAGACTCCAGGGCCGATTCTGGCCAGCATCAAACGATGCTTCGGACTAACGTCATCGCAAGCCCTCCTAAACCTGAAACCAAGTAATGGGAGATTGAATGCGTGTTGGATTCGTAGAATGGCCCGAAGGCCTCGAGCCGCAAGGACCGGATTGGAGCCGGATCGCCGCTTTGGTTGCCGGCGCGCGTATAGACTTGTTGGTGACAAATGAATTGCCGTTCGGCAGCTGGATAGCGGCTGAGCGATCGTTCATCCGCCGCACGGCGCAAGCCAGCGTCGATGTCCACAACGCAGGCTTGGCTTGCCTGTGCGAGCTCGAAGTTCCGGCGGTTCTATCGTCGCGTCCCGTATGGTCCGATGGCCGCTTGGCCAACGAAGCATTTGTCACCGAGAGCGGCAAGACGCGACGCCTGCACCGCAAGCAATATTTCCCCTCGGAACCGGGTTGGTTTGAGACCAGCTGGTATTCGCCTGGCCGCGACCGCTTCAAGGCCGCAGCCGTATCAGGCTTGTGCACCGGCGTGTTGTTGTGCACGGATGCCATGTTCAACGAACACGCGCGTCACTATGGCCGTCAAGGAACCGATCTGATCGCGATTCCTCGCACCACGGGTATCTCGACGGAGAACTGGCTCGCCGCCGGCAAGATGGCCGCCATCGTTTCGGGCAGCTACGTGGTGAGCTCCAATCGCGTCGGAATCGCGCCTGCCGATGTCACCTTCGGCGGCGGCGGATTTGCGTATCGCCCCGACGGCTCGCTCTTGGCAGTCACTTCGTCGGCCGAACCGCTGATGGTCGTCGACGTAGAGCCGGGTCTCTCAGCCCGGCAGCGTGCGACTTACCCGTGTTACGTGGTTGATCCTGACTGGCGTTGACGTTTGCCCCACCTCCAACAACAAGGACTACATCATGGGCACAGCCCCTTCGCGTCTCAAGTGGCTGGCGCTGGCCTTCGGACTGCTGGGATCGGGCTTGTTCTGCGGCTTCGTGTCGGCGCAATCGGCGCCGGCGATGGAGAGCGGTTTGGATTTGAGCGTCAAGCCTGGGGATGACTTCTACGCCTTTGCGAATGGCGATTGGCTCAAGGCCACGCAGATTCCGGCCGGCAAAGGTCGCTGGAGCGACCGCAATGATTTCGATCTACAGACCAATGCCAGGGTGACTCGCTTGGCGGAACAAGCGGGCACACAGCCGCCGGGTTCCTATCAGCGAAAAGTAGCCGACTTTTACGCCGCCTATATGCGCGAGGCGGCAATCGAGACGCGCGGCCTTGCCCCCGTGAAAATGCAACTCAAGCGAATCGACCAAATACTCGACAAGACAGGACTGGCGACACAGCTCGGCAGCGGTTTGCGCATCGATGCCGATGCTCTTTATTTCGTGGCCTATGAATCGCCTTGGCTGTTCGGGCTGTCGGTGGAGCCGGGTTCGCACGGTGAGAAGCAGCCATTCGCCTATGTGTTGCAAGGCGGGCTGGGACTGACGGATCGCGACCAATACCTCGATGCGTCGCTGGAGAAACACGCCCAGCGCGAAGCGTATCGGGCGCACATCGCGCATGTTCTGCAAATCGCTGGCTATGCGCACTCTACTCAAAAAGCCAAAGGCATCATGGCGCTCGAAATTTCCATCGCCAAGGTGCATGCGACTGCCGACGAGTCGGCCAAGGAAGAGAACGTCGACAACCACTGGAGCGTTGCGGATTTCTCCGCCAAGGCGCCGGGCCTCGATTGGCCGGCCTTCTTCGCCGCCGCGGGCCTTGCCAATCATTCGGACTTGGTTGCCTATCAGCCCTCTGCCATTGCCGGCGAGGCGGTGCTTGTCAACGCAGTCCCGTTGCAGACATGGAAGGACTATCTGCGCTTCCATGTGATCGATCGTTACGCCGATGTCCTGCCCAAAGTGTTTTCGCAACCAGCGCTGGCACTTGGGAAACCGCGCCAGGAAACAGCCGTCGCGGCGCTCAGCAAGGCTCTGCCGGATGCGGTTGGACGCATGTATGTCGCAGCGTATTTCGCGCCCGAGTCGAAAGCCAAGGTTCAAGCCATTCTCGCCAACGTGATCGACGTGTGGGAGAAGCGCATCGACGGCGTTCAGTGGATGTCGCCGGCGACCCGCGCGCTGGCCTTGGCCAAGCTCAAAGTCATGTACTTCGATGTGGGCTATCCGCAGAAGTGGGCCGACTATTCCGCGTTGAACATTGATGCCGGCGATGCGTATGGCAACGCCACCCGCGTTGCTGAATGGGACTATCGCCAGGCCTTAGGCACGCTCGGTAAACCCAACGACCGAAGCGAATGGCTGATACCGCCGCAGCAAGTGGGCGGCGTGTACGCGCCGCTGTCGAATTCTTACAATATGTCTGCGGCGCTGCTGCAGGGCATAAAGTTTGATCCCGCGGCGCCTGATGCCGTGAACTACGGATCTATCGGCGCCATCATGGGCCACGAGATCAGCCACTTCATCGACACCCTGGGAGCGGATACCGACCTGCGCGGTGCGACTGGATTGGTGCATCACTGGTGGACCGCCGAGGACATGACGCGATTCGAAGCGTCGTCCAAATCGCTGGTCGATCAGTTTTCAAGCTACCGCTCGTTTCCCGATGCCGCGGTCAACGGCAAGCTGACTCGCGACGAAAACGTCGCCGACTTGGGCGGCTTGACTGTGGCCCTCGAGGCTTTCCACCGCAGTTTGGGATCCAAGATCGACGACAAGGCTTTTGTACGCCACCAGGACCGGCTGTTCTTCATCGGCTGGGCGCGCTCCTCACGCATGAAAATCACCGACGAAGACCTGCGGCGGCAGATCGCCACCGATACGCACGCACCACAGAATTTTCGGGTCGCTACCGTGCGCAATCTGGATGCATGGTACGACGCCTTTGATGTCGTGCCCGGCCAAAAGCTTTACCTGGAGCCCAGTGCCCGCGTTCACGTCTGGTAGCGCGCCATGCCTGATTCAAAAAATCGGGTGGTGAAGTTTGGCGGCGTCCGGTGGATCGCCACCCGACCGCGGATCCTTGCCGTGTTGAGAGACATCAAGTTCTGCCAGAGCCTTGGGCTGCTGGTGGAGCTGTGCGTCCGAGCTGATTGCGGCGGAAGTGGCCACCGCGGAGATTTTCCACGGCGCCCGCAAGTACGGCGAATGCACCTGCTCCGACAGTCATGGCGATCGATTCACGCTCAGATACCGCGCCGGCAGCGGGAGCTCAGATTGAGTTGAAGTCAGTTCCCTATGCCATCGCCAGCAGCGAGGCGTTCGAGGCAGGCGTACGGCTATAAAAAAGCGTTGCATAATGGCACTCTAATTGCCATTATGCGCTTCAATATGGAAAATCAATTGCCATTTTGAGAGGCGCCATGGTTTTCATTCCACGAGTCTTCACGCCGCCCAAACACCATTTCTTTCTACTGGGTCCCAGAGGGACAGGCAAGACTGCATGGTGTACGAAGCAATTTGTGGATGCCTTGCGCATCGACCTGTTGGATGGTGCCGTTATGCGCGAGTATTCGAGCCGGCCCGAAAGACTCATCGCAAATGTCATGGCCAACCTCGACAGAAAGCAGATCGTCATCGATGAAATTCAAAAGCTGCC
>JAXDQN010000090.1:0-10700 GCA_034667865.1 Gammaproteobacteria bacterium | reverse complement strand
CTCGACGCCCCGTTCGCGCAGGACTTTCGCCACCGCCAGCGCCGGGAACACATGTCCGCCGGTGCCGCCGGCCATGATGAGTACCGGACCGCGTACGCTCATCGCGGACCTCCGGGAACGCGCGTCACCGCGGAGCGCGAATTGCACTTCACTTCGTGGTAAATCCGTAACACCACACCCAGCCATGCCAGGCTCACCAGCAAGCTGCTGCGACCGTAGCTCAACAGCGGCAGCGTCAAACCCTTGGTGGGCAGCACGCCCATGTTCACGCCGATATTCACGATGGCCTGCAGTCCGAGCCACACGCCGAAGGCGAGCGCCAGGTAGGACTGAAAGCGCATACCGGCAGCGGCTGCCAAACGCGACACATGAAACGCGCGCCACACCAGCGCGACAAACAGCGCGATCACGCCCATCACACCCACCAGCCCCAGCTCCTCAGCCAGCACGGCAAACACGAAGTCGGTATGCGCCTCAGGCAGATAAAATAATTTCTGCACGCTGCTGCCCAGACCCACGCCAAACAAAGAGCCACGGCCGATCGCAATCAACGACTGGGTGAGTTGAAATCCGCCGTTGAACGGATCATCGAAGGGATGCAGGAATGCCATTAAGCGCTTCAGCCGGTAGGGCGAGGTCAGCGCCAGCAATGCGAATGCCAGAACGGCCGTGGTGACCAGCAGCGCCACGTAGCGCAATCTCGCGCCCGCCACGAATAGCACCGCAAAGCCGGTGGCAAACAGCACTGTGGCGGCGCCAAAATCCGGCTCGACCAGCAGCAACACGCCGGTGATCGCCAGCAATCCGAACGGCTTGGCGAGACCCGGCAGCGTGGTTTCGAGTTCGACGCGCTTGCGCACGCAGTAGCTGCACAACCAGGTGAGCACCAAGACTTTGGCGAGTTCCGAAACTTGGAAATTCAAGACACCGATGCGCAGCCAACGGCGCGCGCCGTTGACTCGGGCACCCAGCCCCGGGATCAACACCAGCACCAGCAACAGCAGCCCCAGCATCAGCAGGACCAAGCTGTACTTCTCCCACAGCTCGGTCGGTACACGGGTGACGACCCATGCAAATAGAATTCCCGCCACGGCAAAGATGAATTGCCGCTCCAGGAAATAAAACGGATCGGCCAGGTCGCGCGCGGCAATGGACATCGAGGCCGATGTCACCATCACGATGCCTACCAGCAACAGCGCCGCGGTGAGCCCCAGCGTCACCGGATCCCAGGCAAAGGGCATGCGCTCGCGAGCCCGCATGCCATACGACATGGTGGCCGTGGTCATGACGCGCCCCCGGCCAACGAACGCACCGCCGCGGCGAACACGTCGCCGCGGTGACCGTAGTCGCGAAACATATCGAGACTGGCGCAGGCCGGCGACAGCAGCACGGTGTCGCCCGGCGAGGCAATCCGCTGCGCCTGCGCCACCGCCTCCTCCAAAGAGCGAACCTTACGGGTCTTGCACACGCCCTGCAGTGCGTCCGCAATCGCCGCCGCATCCTTGCCGATGAGCACGGTCTCGCGCACTTTGCCGCGAAACGCAGCCGCCAATGGCGTGAAGTCCTGGCCTTTGCCTTCGCCGCCGGCAATCATCACCAAGGGACCGGTCATGCCGGCGACCGCGGCCAAAGTCGCGCCCACGTTGGTGCCCTTGGAATCGTCGATGTAGCGCACGCCATTGATGTCCGCCACCCAGGCTGAGCGATGCGACAATCCGGGAAACGACTGCAAGGCATTCAGCATCGCGGGCATCGGCAAGCCGACCGCTTCGCCCAGCGCCAGCGCCGCCAGGGCGTTGGCGGCGTTGTGCAAGCCGGTAATTTTCATATGCGATGCATCCAGCAACGCGACGCCTTTGCGCGCCAGAAACGTCTGCTTCCCTGATCGCAACAGCAAATAATCGGTATCGGTTCGTTCGATTGAGAAAGTCACCCGGTGGGTCACGTCGCCCTTGCGCATGGCCATCACCCACGGATCATCGGCGTTGAGCACCAGCGTCTTGGCGCGCGCGTAGATCCGCTCTTTCGCACCGGCGTAGGCCGCCACCGAGCCGTAACGATCCAGATGATCCGCGGTGACGTTGAGCACCACGGCCGCCTGCAGGGTCAGTGACCGCGTGGTCTCCAATTGGAAGCTCGACAGCTCCAGCACGTATAAATCGGGCGTCGGTTGCTCGAGCAGATCGAGCGCAGGCTCGCCTAAGTTTCCGCCGGCCAGCACGCGCCTGCCGGCGGCGGCGGCCATGCGTGCCACCAGCGTGGTCACGGTGCTCTTGCCATTGGTGCCCGTGATACCGATGACTGGAGTGTGGCCGCCGCGGGCGCGCACGGCGCGCGCAAACAGCTCCACATCGCCCAGCACATCGATGCCGCGAGCCCGCGCGACGGCGGCAATCGGTTCATCCAGCGACACCCCGGGGGACATCAACACGTGCGTGGCGCCTTCGAGCAGCGACAAGTCGAATGCGCCCAAACGGATGTCGATGCTCTGCGCCAGATCGCCCAACTCAGCGAGGCCGGGCGGGGCGCGGCGCGAGTCCGTGGCGCTCACCTGCACACCGCGCTTCGCCAGATAACGCACGCACGAGGCGCCGGTCTTGCCCAATCCTACGACCACAGTGTTCATCAGCGGATCTTCAATGTGGCAAGCCCCGCCAACACCAGCACGAAGCTGATGATCCAGAATCGCACGATGACCTTCGGTTCCGCCCATCCCTTGAGTTCGAAATGATGATGAATCGGCGCCATGCGGAATATCCGCTTGCCGGTGAGTTTGAATGACGCCACCTGCAGCATCACGGAGACAGTTTCCAGCACGAACACGCCGCCCATGACCGCCAGCACGATTTCCTGACGCACGATGACGGCGATGGTGCCGAGCGCCGCGCCGATGGCCAAAGCGCCGACGTCGCCCATGAAGACTTGTGCGGGATAGGAGTTGAACCACAGGAACCCCAAGCCCGCCCCGACCAGCGTTGCGCTGAAGATCAATACTTCGCCTACGCCGTTGATGTAGGGAATCTGCAGGTAGGCCGCGAACTTGATATTGCCGATGGTGTAGGCGAACACGCCTAACGCCGCCGCCACCATCACCGCCGGCATGATGGCCAAGCCATCCAAGCCGTCGGTCAGATTCACCGCGTTGCTGGTGCCGACGATAACAAAGTAGGCGAAGGCGACGAATCCCAAGGTCGACATCGGCACCGCGACCGTCTTGAAAAACGGCACGTACAACGAAGTCTCGGCGGCCGACTGGTGCGCTCCGTGCAGCACCAATGCGGCGACCAGCGCCACAGCGGATTGCGAAAGATACTTGTAGCGCGCGGCCAGGCCCTTCGAGTTGCCCTTCACCAGCTTGAGGTAGTCGTCGTAAAAGCCGATCAGGCCGAATGCCATGGTGGTCGCCAGCAAAATCCAAACGAAACGGCTCGTGAGGTCTGCCCACACCAGCGTGCCGATGGCCATGGCTACCAGGATCAGCCCGCCGCCCATGGTAGGGGTGCCGGATTTCTGCAGGTGGGTCTGCGGTCCATCGGTGCGTACGCGCTGACCAATCTGATACTTGCCCAACATCTCGATCATGGTGGGCCCGATGAACAGCGTTATCAGCAAGGTCGTCGCGGCCGCCAAGATCCCGCGCAGCGTCAAGTACTGAAATACATGAAACCCGCTGTAGTACTTGGCCAGGTATTCGGTGAGATATAAGAGCATGGGTTAGCTCGCTCGCATCATGGGTGAACCGGATGTGACGCCGCCGCCCGTGAGCGCCTGCACCACGCGCTCCAGGCGATTGATGCGCGATCCTTTCACCAGCACCGTGACGCCGGTCGACAGTTCCGACTGCAATCGGCGAGTCAGTGAGTCGACATCTGAAAACCATTCGCCGCCCGAGCCAAAAGTCTCCACGGCGCGCGTGCTCAACGGTCCGATGGCAAACATGCGCTTCACGCCGCACTCGCGCGCATAGCGGCCCATGTGTGCGTGACTGTCCTCGGCCGACTCGCCCAGCTCCGCCATGTCGCCCAGCACCAGCCAGTTGACACTCGACAAGGAGCGCAGCACTTCCAAGCCGGCCCGCACGGAACTCGGATTCGCGTTGTAGGAATCGTCGATGATCCAGCTGCCGCGGGTGCCGGATTTCAACTGCAGCCGGCCCGAAACGGCGCGAAAGTCAGCCAGTCCCGCGACGATTTCGTCCAGCGACGCGCCGGCGGCGCTGGCCGCCGCCGCTGCAGCCAATGCGTTGCCAATATTGTGAGCGCCGCCGGCTTTGAGCGTGATCAAGTGCTCGCCCAACGGGCAAGACAGCATGAATCGCGTAGCAAACTCGCCGCGTTCGATTCCTTGGATGACATTGCGCGCCTTGAAGTCGGCCTCTGCATGCACGCCGAAGGTGATTATCCGTCCGGCCGTGGCGACTCCGCGCCAGTAGCCGGCGTAGGCATCGTCCGCATTGATGATGGCCGTGGCCGAGGAGGCCAGGCAGGAGACCGTCTCGCCCTCCCCCTTCGCCACGCCGTCCAGGTTGCCGAAGCCTTCGAGATGTTCGGCACCGGCATTGGTGATCACGCCGACGGTCGGCTGCGCCAGGCGCATCAGTTCGGCCACATCGCCGACCCGGTTCGCGCCCATTTCGATCACCGCGCTGCGATGCGAGGATTCCAAGCGCATCAATGTGACCGGTACGCCGATGTGGTTGTTGAGATTGCCGCGCGTGGCCATGCAAAGGCCCATGCGCGACAAAATCGCGGCCGTCATTTCCTTGGCGGTGGTCTTGCCGTTGCTGCCGGCAACCGCTATCACCGGCAAATTGAATTCCGCGCGCCAGGCCTTCGCCAGTTCTTGCAGTGCCGGCAAGGTGTTGGACACCACCACCTGAGGCAGCGAGCTTGGCGCTGCACTGTCGACCAGGGCTCCGATGGCGCCGCGCGTCGCTGCTGCCGCAACGAACTCCGTGCCATTGAAATTTGGGCCGTGCAGCGCCACGAACAGCGCGCCCGGTTTCAGCGTGCGGCTGTCGGTGGAGACGCAGCCAAAGGGGCGGTCTTCGCCGATCAACTGGCCGCCGAGCAAGTTCGCGGCATCCTGCAGCGTACGTTTCATGCCGCGGCCTCCAGGTAGCGCAACGCTTCGCGCCGATCGCTGAAACTGCGGCGCGAGTCGCCGTAAATCTGGTAATCCTCGTGGCCCTTGCCCGCGATCAGCACCAGGTCGACGGATCGCGCCTCTTTGAGCGCCGTGCCGATGGCGGCACTGCGATCATGAATGACGCGCACGTTACGGGTCTTAATTCCCTCGACGATGGCGCGAGTGATGGCTTGGGGATTTTCAGAGCGGGGGTTGTCGTCGGTGACGATGATTTCATCCGCGAGACTCTCGGCGATGGCCCCCATCAGCGGTCGCTTGCCCGGATCCCGATCGCCGCCGCAGCCGAATACACACCACAACGTGCCTTCGCAATGTTCACGGGCGGCGTTCAAGGCTTTCGCCAAGGCATCCGGCGTGTGCGCATAGTCCACCACGGCGGTGGGCTTGCCGAGGGCATCGGTCTTGACCACTTCCATACGGCCCGGCGCGGGCTTGCATTGCGCCAGCGCCTTGGCGGCGTCGGTCAATGACACGCCCAGCGCCAGCAGACAGGCGATCACCACCAATGAATTCTCGGCGTTGAAACGGCCCATCAATTGGGTATTGACCGTCGCGCTGCCAAAACTGCCATCCAGCTTGAGGGATATACCCTGGGCCAGCGCCGTCACATGGGTGGCGTGCAGTGCGCGTTCCGCCGACCATCCGGATCGGCCGGCACCGATCCACACCGTCGTGAGCGCTGCGCGCCCCGCGTAGCTCTGCGCGAAAGTCCGGCCGAACTCATCGCCGATGTTGAGCACGATATGCGCCAACTCAGCCATCTGAAACAGCTTGGCCTTCGCGGCCCCATAGGCGTCCATGGTGCCGTGGTAGTCCAAATGATCGCGGGTCAAATTGGTGAAGGCAGCCACATGGAATCGCACCGCATCCACACGACCTTGATCGAGCGCATGCGAGGAAACTTCCATCACCACATCGCGCACGCCCTCGGCTCGCAGCTGCGCCAGGATGCGGTGCACAGTGACGACGTCGGGGGTCGTGTGCGTGGGCTCGGCCAGCGCCGCAGGTCGACCCCAACCGATGGTGCCGATATAGGCGGCGGGGGACCCCAACTGCTCCAGGCATTGCGCCAATAGAAACGCGCAGGTGGTCTTGCCGTTGGTCCCCGTAATGCCGGTGATGCGCATCTGCGATGAGGGCCAGTTGAAAAATCGGTCCGCGATTCGTCCGACCAGCTTGCTCAAGTTCGTGATCGGCGCACCCAATACCCCCGGGGGCAGTTGCGGCGCCGCGAAATCGGCGCTGGGTTCCCACAGGATCACGCTGGCGCCGCGGGCGGCCGCGTCGGCCGCGAACTTCAATCCATGTCCCTTAAGACCCGGCAGCGCAAAAAACAAACTGCCGGCGCGCACTGCGCGACTGTCGAGCGTCAAGTCCTGCACGCGCGCATCGTTGCCCGGAATCGGCGCGATGCCATCGAGCAGCCAGGTGAGTGCGGCGCTCATGGGTTGGCCTGCACCAAGGTGGCGGCCGGCGCGTTCTGCAAATCATCCGGCGGCACGTCCATCAAGCGCAGCGCGCCGGACATCACACTGGCGAATACCGGCGCCGCAACTTCGCCGCCTTGATGCTCATGCAAATCACCCATGGGCTCATCTATCACCACAATTGTGGCAAGCTTCGGGTGCGTTGCAGGCACCAGTCCGGCAAATACCGCCATGTAACGGTCGGTTGAATATCCCCCGGCGATGGACTTGTAGGCGGTACCGGTTTTTCCGGACACCCGGTAGCCGATCAGTGAGGCGCGAGTGGCGGTACCGCCTTTCTCAACGACATGTTCCATCAACTGGATTAGATCGGTCGCCACTTTCGCGTCCATGACGCGTTGGCCGGGGACGGGACCGGAGATCTTTTCGAACGAGATCGGCCGCTTGATGCCGCCGGCGCCGATGGTGGCGTAGGCATGCGCCAGCTGCAGCGGTGTGACGGACAGTCCGTAGCCATGCGACAGGGTCGCGATGCCGATGGGCCGCCAATGCGCGTAGTTGCTCAGCATGCCGGCCGACTCGCCGGGATAGCCGCTGCCGGTCACCTGACCCAATCCCAAGCTGGTCAACGTGTTCCAAATTTCTTCGGGCGGCAGCGACAGGGCCACCTTGGCCGTACCCACGTTGCTGGACTTGGCGAGAATGGTCGCCAGATCGATCACGCCCAGGTTGTGTTCGTCCTCTTCCATCTTGTTGCCGACTTTGAAAAAGCCGGCGGAGGTGTCGACCACGCTGTCGGGCTTGTACTGGCCCGAAGCCAACGCGGCGGCCATGATGAAGGGCTTGACGCTGGAGCCGGGCTCGAAAATATCGGTGGCCGCGCGGTTGCGATAAAGGCCCGCCTTGAGTTGCTCCCGGTCGTTGGGGTTGTAGGAAGGCTGGTTCACCATGGCGAGCACCTCGCCGGTGTCGACATCGACGACGATGATGGAACCCGCATGTGCGCGGTATTCGCCCATCGCCGCTTTCAATTCCCGATAAGCCAAATACTGGATTCGCAAGTCGATGCTGGTCACCAGATCGCGGCCGGGACGCGGTGCGCGAATGCTCTCGACGTTCTCGACGTAGCGGCCGAAAGAATCTTGAATGACGCGCTTCGCGCCGTCTTCGCCATTCAGCAACTGATCGAAGCCGAGTTCCAAGCCCTCTTGACCCTTGTCATCGATGGTGGTGAATCCCACGACATGGCCCGAGACTTCGCCGGCCGGATAGTAGCGGCGATATTCGCGCAGCAGATACACGCCGGGAATCCCCAACGCCTTGATCCGCGCCGCCTGATCCGGCGGCATGTGGCGCTCCAGGTACAGGAACTCACGATCCAAGTTGCTGGTAATGCGCCGCGCCAGCGTTTGCTGATCTTCCTTCAGCGCGCGGGCCAGCTTCGGCAGCTGATCGATGTTGTCGTTCAGTTCCTGCGGATTGACCCAGATGCTGTCCACCGGCGTGCTCACGGCCAGTGGTTCGCCGTTGCGGTCGGTGATCGCGCCACGGTGGGCGGCGATCTTGACCACACGCATCGAACGATCGTCGCCTTGCTTGGCGAGAAAACCGTGCTCCACCAGCTGCAACTCCACTGCGCGCGCCGCCAGCCCGATGGCGCCAAGCACCACCAGCCCCAGCACCGCGGTGGAGCGCCAGCGGTAGCTCCTGGCCTGCGTGTCGTTGTCGCCCGCGCGTGATTTCACGGACGCACGATCCGCACGTCGCGAGTTTGCGGCAGGTTCATTTGCAATTTCGCGTTCGCTACGCGCTCAACGAAGGCATGCGAAGACCAATAGCTTTGCTCCAGCTGCAGCCGCCCCCATTCCATTTCGAGCGCATCGCGCTCGGCATTGAGTTTCTCCAGGCGCACAAAGGTGTCGCGCGCCTTGTGCCGCGCGTAAATGACTTGCACCGATGAACCCAATACGGCGAGCCAGAGGACCGGGAGTGCGAGTGGCAGCAGGCGGCGGTATTTCATGCGGCGATTCCTTGATCGAGTCGTTCGGCCACGCGCAGTCGGGCGCTGCGCGCGCGCGGATTGGCGGCCGTCTCCTCGGCGTCGGCTTCAACGGACTTGCCCACCAGCGCCAGCTTCGGGCGCACGTGGGCGGGAATATTCGGCAGACCCGCGTACATGGGATCCACCGTCGAGTGGCGGCGCATGAACTGCTTGACCATCCGGTCTTCGAGCGAGTGAAAACTGATCACGGCCAAGCGGCCGTTGGGTGCGAGTCGCTGCATGGCAACCGCCAGCGCAGCTTCCAATTCCTGCAGCTCGCCGTTGACGTGGATGCGCAACGCCTGGAATACCCGCGTGGCGGGATGTTTGTGGCGGGTGCGGCCGCCCGAATCCTTGCCGTGCGCGACGCGAGCGATCATCTCGGCCAGTTGCAGCGTGCGCTCGAAGGGCTGCGTCGCGCGGTCGGCAACGATGGCGCGCGCAATGCGCGGCGCAAAACGTTCTTCGCCATACTCGCGGAAAATGCGGATCAACTCCCCGAGCGGCGCTGTATTCACGACGTCTGCGGCGCTCATGCCCTCGCCCGCACTCATGCGCATATCAAGCGGGCCGTCCTGCATGAAGCTGAAGCCGCGCGCCGCATCGTCGAGTTGCGGCGACGACACGCCCAGATCAAACAAGATGCCGTCGAATTTAAGGCCGGGTTCGAGTTGCTCGGCGCACTCGCCCAGTGCAGAAAATCGCGCCAGGAAGATTGAGACACGCGCATCGTTGGCGAAGCGGGCTTTAGCGGCGGCGACTGCCGCGGGATCACGATCGAGGCACAGTAATCGGCCGTTCGCGATGAGCTTCTCCAAAATCGCCCCTGCATGTCCGCCCCGACCATAAGTGGCATCACAGTACGTGCCACTTTTTTCTACGTTCAACGCCGCCAATGCCTGATGTAACAGGACCGGTGCGTGAACCCCCGTAATGTCTTGCACCGCGCCGACCGGTTACAGAGACAGTGTTTCGAGTTCGGCGGGCAGATCGAGGCCGGTGTCGGGGCTTGCCAGCCCCTCAGCCTGCTGCTCGTTCCACCGCGCTTCATCCCACAATTCAAATCGCAGACCCTGACCCACCAGCATGGCGTCACGGGTAAGCAAACCGTATTCACGCAAAGTGGGCGGCAGCAGGATCCGCCCGTGTCCATCCAACTCCAGGTCGGTTGCGTGACCCACCATCAAGCGCTGCAGCCAGCGCGCCTGGGGATTCAGGGAAGGTAATTTCATCAGTTTGCGTTCGACGTCTTCCCAATCGGGCAGGGGGTAGATGAGCAGGCACTGAGACTTGTCGGCCGTAACCACCAAATTGCCGCCGCAACGCTCTTGCAGCCGCTCTCGGTACCGGGTGGGCATCACCAGCCGGCCTTTGACATCGAGAGTTAGTTTATTGGCGCCCCGAAACATGATTTCATGGGTCTGGCGACCCACGTTCTCCCACAATTTCCCACCGGTGATCATCATAGGGAGCGCTGGGAGGCACTGTCAACGGGTTAAGTTAAGAAAACCTCGCCCCGACAGTGACTTAGGTCACATTTTGGGGTCTCGGTTGAGTCTCATACAGGTACTGCGAGGCTAATCAACTGGTTAAGGGAACATCCTAACTTAGTTGACGAGAGACGAAGACCTCGAAAATCGTCGATCTTCGCCGAATTTGCAGAGAAAATGTGCGTTTTGCTTGCGGGCCGCGCCCAGTTTTGAGGCATTGCGACCGTTTTTTGTGGTATTGGCCCGCGTTTGCCACCGGGGTGCCCGCCCCGTTCCAGGGGCGCGCCCGGCGCGATAGAAAAGAGTCGGCCGTTAAGCCGGGTTCTGTCGTGGACAGTCATTCCTCTGGCATACGCGTCGCCGCGCAGCTCAAGCGACCTACCCGGAGGCCTGTATGTGGGCCACACACTGCAGCCAAAGGCGCTGCTTGCCTCCCTATTTGGTCTTGCTCCAGGTGGGGTTTGCCATGCCGTTGGTGTTGCCACCCGCGCGGTGCGCTCTTACCGCACCATTTCACCCTTACCGGCGCCGCTTGCGCGGCACTTAGGCGGTATCTTTCTGTTGCACTTTCCGTAGGCTCGCGCCTCCCAGGCG
>JAXDQN010000089.1:0-3077 GCA_034667865.1 Gammaproteobacteria bacterium | reverse complement strand
AACTTTTGGATCATGTTGTTGCCGACGGCCTCGGACACATAGATGCCGCCGTCGAGCACGCGCCGCAACGAAATCAAAAATTGCTCGCTCGCCGCCTGCTTCATGATGTAGCCATTGGCGCCGGCTGACAGCATGCGCTCGGCGTAAATGGTCTCATCGTGCATCGAGAGCACGAGGATGGGCAGTGCGGGATGGTGCGCCCGCACATCGCGAACCAACTCGATACCATCGCTTTGTTTCAAGCTGATGTCGGCGATCATGACATCGGGCGCCAATTCTTTGATGGCTGTGCGCGCATCGCGCGCCGTCTCGGCTTCGCCGCAGACCAGCAGATCCTCTTCGTTCTCCATGATCCGGCACAAGCCCTGCCGAACGATGGGATGATCGTCCACGATCAACACGCGCCGTACTTGGCGTTTAGCGGTGTTCATTCCGGAGTGCGGTGACTGCGTTACCGACGACCGAATCCATGCACTACTTGCTGCCATCATTGCTATCTCCTTAAATGGCGTGGCACTACTATACCCTACTCGACATGCAGGCAATCCCCGATCACCTGAACAATGGTTCCCCGCGGCTCATTTGCATAGATTTCGAATTTCGCGCCGATCATGTCAGCGCGATATTTCATGATCTTCAAACCCATGCCTGTCGATGGTGTTGCGGTGCGGATAAAACCTTCGCCATTGTCGGTGATGCGTAGGGAGAAACTCGTATGCGTCGCGGCCAAGGTCACATCCACCAAGCCGGCACGCCCGTGGCGCGCCGAGTTGGTCAACGCTTCTTGCACGATGCGATAGAGATGACTGCTGTTCGTTTCGTTTAGAGCAAAATCCGGCGGAATATCGGCGCGAAAGTTTACCTGCGGTCCATACACGTCGCGGCTGCGCACGGCCAAGGTCCGAAGCGCCGTGACCAAGCCGCCGGTTTCGTTGCGCACCGGCAGCAAGCCGTGCGCCAGAGCCCGCGCCGTATCGACCGATTGATTCACCAGGCCCACCACCTCGTTGATGCTGTCCACCACGTCCGGACATCGCGCTTGGATACGCGTGGCCAGACCCCGCAGCATCAGCGCCACCCCAGTCAGCTCCTGGCCTAAGCCATCGTGCAAGTCGCGACCGATGCTGTGGCGCTCGCGGCCCGAGACATCGAGGATTTCCTGCTCCAAGCGCTTGCGCTCCGTGATGTCGCGCATCGCGATTGAAATGCCGGTGCCGATGCCATCGTCGCGCACCAGCACGGCACGATTTTCAAAATAGTGTGGACGCCCATCGATCAGGGCTTCGAATTCGTAGGTGGCTGTCTCGTGGGTGTCGAGAATCTCGCGCAGCTTCGCCAGCACCGTGGTACGCGCACCTTCCGGCAACTGCAGCGCCAAATCGCTGCCGATGATTTCTTCGATGCTGACGCCGTTGATACTCTTGTTGATGAAACGCACCCGCAGTGCCGGATCCAACAGGATCAAGGTATCGGCGGTATTCGCGGTCGTGGCGCGCAGCAACTCTTCGGAACGGCGCAGCCGCCGCTCGGAGTCTCGTTGCGAGGTGACATCTTGGATGACGCCCACCAGTCCCCGCGGTTCTTGGCTGCCATCGAACAACGGCCGCGCCGTGATGGCATAGGAGCGGTAGTTCTCGTCGCTGCCGCGCAGCTGAAACTCCTCGCGCACTTCGACCCGCAGGGAAAACGCCGCATCAACCGCCCGCTTCACGCGTACCTGGTCATTGGGGTGCACCCGCTCGAGCATCGAGTCCATGCCCGGATAGACCTGCGGCAGGTGCACATCCTGGCCCTCGAGGCTGGCGAACTCAAAGGTGTCTTTGCTGCGATCCCAGCGCCAGGCATGCATGTGCGCCATGTTCATGGACAGCATCAGCCAGCCGGTGCTGTTCGCCAAAGCAATTTGCGCCAGCTTTTGCGCCTGGATGTTTTGCACCGAGCCGTAGGAACGTAAGGGGCGGCCATCCAACATTTCCAGGTGGCCGATGATCCGCACCCAAATTCTCTGATTCTTGAACGTATTGATTTCGAGTTCGACGTCAAGGTGGCCGCCCGCGGCTTCAGCCACCGCGCAGGCCGCGAGAAATCGTTGTCCTGACTCCGGACAACAGCGCGCCAGCATCGATTCCCACGACACCTCGAATTGCGTGGGCGTGGTTTCGTAGATGCTGAACATCTCGTCGGTCCAAGTCAGCTCCTTGGTGTGGTAGCTGTACTCCCAGCCGCCCATCTTGGCGATTCGCTGGGTTTCGGCCAGTATGTCCGTCAATCGCTTGATCTCGGACACATCGACGCAGCAACCGATGGCACGCACCGGATCGCCGGCGGCGTTGCGCTGAATCAAGGCGCGCTCCAAGATGGACTTATAGTGGCCCTGGGCGTCACGAATGCGATAGCTGGTGGTCCAACCCCGCCCGTCAACCAAGGCGAGACTCACCGCATGTTTCGTGCGCGCATGGTCGCGCGGGTGAACCCGTTGGGACCAGGCGTAGGCCGAAGCCTCCAGTTCCTCGGGAGCCATCCCCAGCACTTCAAGAACGCCACGCGAGCGGTGCACTACGCCGCGGGTGATATCCCATTCGAAAATTATGCCATCCACGGCATCGGCGGCTAAGCGAAATACTTCCTCGCGCTGCGCGAGCTTGAACTCCGCCTGTTTGCGTTCAGTGATGTCGCGGGAGTTGACCACCACGCCGCCGATCAATGGATTGTTCAGTGCCGACGCATAGCTCGATTCGAACCATCGATACGAACCATCCTTGTGGCGCACGCGAAATTCAAGCGAGTAGCCTTCGATCTCACCCGCCACAAGTTGCTGATACTTTGCCCGAACCTTCTCGTAGTCTTCGCGGTGCAAGTGCTCGAAGATCGAATTCGATTGTCGCTCCTCGGACGTATAGCCCAGCGAATTGCGCACGCCGCCGCTCACGTACTGCAAGCGGCCGTCGGCGCCGGCGATGGAAATGATGTCGCGCGCATGCTCGGTCAGTGCCAATAGGCGACGCTCGCTGCTGCCCTGCGCTCGGTTTTGCACGCGGCGTTCCGTGACCTCAACCGACAGCACCACCAATCCGACC
>JAXDQN010000088.1:0-3755 GCA_034667865.1 Gammaproteobacteria bacterium | reverse complement strand
CATTTCGCGTCAGTCCACTGAGCGGCGCACTGACATTCACCGGCCGCTTCGAGCCCGTCGGCAGCCCCGCCGTCATGGCAATTCTAAAACCCCCGCTGAAGCAAACCTCCTAGACCGCGCCACGCTCCGGGATATACTGGCTGTCCCGCTCGCGTCATCACGGTGAATGCTATGGATATCGCAATGATTGGACTAGGCCGCATGGGCGCCAATATGGCGCAGCGATTGTTGCGCGGCGGTCACCGCGTGGTGGGCTTTGATCCCGCTGAACCGGCACGCGCCTCGTTGGAGAAAAACGGCGCGGAGACTGCGGCAACTCTCGAAGCCATGGTGGGCAAGCTCAAGGCTCCGCGCACCGTGTGGCTGATGGTGCCTGCCGGCGCGATTACCGACGGCACCATCACCAATCTGCTGCCGCTGCTGTCGGCCGGCGACACCATCATCGACGGCGGCAACTCGAATTATCGCGACACCCAGCGGCGCGCCGCGCTGGTAGCGCAGCAGAAAATCGACTATGTCGATTCCGGCACCAGCGGCGGGATCTGGGGCTTGGCCGAAGGTTACAGTTTGATGATCGGCGGCGACAAGGCGGTGGTCGAGCGGCTGCGCCCCATTTTCGAGACCTTGGCTCCGGCCAAGAACCAGGGGTGGGGCCATGTCGGTCCGGTGGGCTCGGGGCACTACACCAAAATGGTACACAACGGCATCGAATACGGATTGATGCAGGCGTATGCGGAAGGGTTTTCAATTCTGCAGCACAAGAGCGAATTCAAGCTTGATCTGCACCAGATTGCGGAAATTTGGCGCTACGGCAGCGTGGTGCGCTCCTGGTTGCTCGATCTCACCGCGAATTCGCTGGAGAAGAATCCTACGCTCAAGGGCATCGCTCCCTATGTGGCCGATTCCGGCGAGGGACGTTGGACGGTCGCCGATGCGATCGAATTGGGCGTGTCGGCGCCCGTGATCACCTTGTCGCTGCTCGAGCGGTTACGCTCGCGAGATTCCGATTCGTTCACTGACAAGCTGCTGTCGGCCATGCGCAATCAGTTTGGCGGGCACGAAATCAAGAAAGAGTAAGCCGGTCCGATGAGAATTCTGGTGGTCGGCGCCGGTGCGATCGGCGGCTATTTCGGTTCGCGGCTGCTGGCCGCCGGCCGTGACGTCACCTTCTTGGTCAGAGCGCGCCGCGCGGAACAGCTGCGGCGCGCCGGCATGCAGGTTACCAGTCCGCTGGGCGACCTCAATCTGCCGACACCGCCTTTGCTCCGCGCCGGACAGATCGATGCCACTTACGATCTGATCTTGCTGAGTTGCAAGGCTTATGACTTGCAGGCGAGCATCGGCGATTTCGCAGCCGCGATGGGGCCGGATTCCAAAGTTCTGCCGCTGCTCAATGGCATGCGCCATTTGGACCTCCTCGATGCCAGCTTTGGACCTGAGCGGGTGCTCGGCGGCCTGGCGCGAATCTCCGGAACGCTCGACGCGCAAGGGCGCATCGTGCACATGGGCCGCTTTCAGAGTTTTGCTTTTGGCGCTCGTGAGCCGCGAGCGCAAGCCGCGATGCCGGCCCTCGAGGAAGCGTTGCGCGCTCCGGGTTTCGAGGCGCTGTTGAGCCGGGAGATTGTCCACGAAATGTGGGAGAAGTGGCTGTTCATCGCCGCGGCCGCGGCAACCACCTGCTTGATGCGCGCCACAGTCGGCGATCTGGTCAGCGCCGGCGCCCAAGACATCGCATCCGGAATGCTGGAAGAGTGCGGGGCGATTGCCGCCGCCAATCATTTTGCGCCGCGCCCCAACGCCATGAAAGTCGGCCTCAGCGTACTTACGGAGCCCGGTTCGCAGTTCACCGCGTCGATGTTGCGCGATGTCGAACAGGGCGGCCGCATCGAAGCGGATCACATCGTTGGCGATTTGTTGGGCCGGCGCGGATCGGTGGCTGCTCCGCTGTTGTCCACTGCCTATGCGCATATGCGCTGCTATGAGGCGCGGCGTCTCAGAGAGTCAGCGGGCAAGACAGCCTAGGCTAAGGCATTGTCGTTGGTCTGACGGGGGCGTGATTTGGTGAACTCCACACGCAATTTCTCGAGGCTCCGCCTTGACATGTGTTGCACATGCAACTATCATTTGCGCATGTCTAAAATGATTCAGCTGCGTCACGTCCCGGATGCCCTGCACCGTCAACTGAAAGCGCGTGCGGCCCTATCCGGCCTGGCTCTGTCCGACTATCTGATCCGCGAGGTCAGAAAAATTGCGGAATGCCCCTCGCCGGAGGAAATGCGCGAGCGTCTGCAGCTGCGCGAACCCTACCGAGGAAAAACCTCGCCCACCGACATCGTCCGCGCGGAGCGCGATCACCGTTGATCGTCATCGATGCTTCCGCCGTACTCGAACTTCTCCTGAGAACCGAGAAAGGCAAAAAAGTGGAGGCGCGAGCACTCGCACCTGACGAACGGTTGCATGCCCCACACCTTCTGGACGTCGAAGTAACGCAAGCCTTACGGCGCCTCACCCAACTCAAAGAAATCACCCCGACCCGTGCCAAAGAAGCACTCGGCGACCACACGGCCCTGCTCATAGAACGCGCCCCACACTTCGGCCTGCTCCCGCGGATCTGGGAACTGCGAGAATCCGTCACCGCCTACGATGCAGCCTACGTCACACTGGCCGAAGCACTTGATGCACCGCTTCTGACCTGCGATGGGAAACTCGCCCGCTCGCATGGACATCGAGCAAATATCGAACTCATCGAGTGACCGAGATCTGTATCAGCTCGATAGCTTGAGTTTAGCGGGGCGTGTCGGGGTTTTCGTTCGGCGAAACTACTCACTTAGACCCTAGGTCGGAATCTCGCTCTTGTGTCTGCTGACCGAGTCGCCGTCCTGCGCCCGCAGTCTGACGAATACCAAGGTGGAGGCGATGGTCAGGGCGGCGAGCGCAAGCAGCGCCAAGTGGATGCCATCGATCAATTGAGAGGGAGTGGCGCGCAGCCGGTCCGGGATGAATAACGCCGCGGCCAATGAGGCCGTGGCGACGCCGAAGCTCACGGCCAACTGCTGGACGGTGCTGGCGATCGTGCTGGCGGTGCTGGTGTCGTGTTCGCCGATGTCGGCGTAGGCCAAGGTATTCATGCTGGTGTACTGCAGCGAGGTGAGGAATCCGTAGCCGAAGGCCATGGCCACGATCAGCCACGCGGGAGTCGTCACGCCGATGGTGGCGAATAGCATGATCATCACGCCGAGCATCAACGTGTTGGCGATCAAAACAGCCCGATAGCCGAATTTCCGCAGAATGTGCGGCATGGTGAGCTTTAAGCTCATGGCAGCAAAGGCCTGCGGCATGATGAGCAAACCGGATTGAATCGGCGTGTAGCCCAGACCGACCTGGTACAACAGGGGCAGCAGGAAGGGAATCCCACCGATTCCCAGTCGTGTGAACATGTTGCCGCTGACGGCCACGCGGAACGTGCGCGTGGCCAGCAATTTCAAGCGCAACAGCGGATGCTTCGTGCGCTTGGTGTGCAGCCCGTAGGCCGAGAGCAGCGCTGCGGAAATTGCCAGCAAGCCGAGCATTTCGCGGCCGCTCAAGGTGGTTTCGCCAAACACCTCGAGCACATAGGACAGCAGCGCAATGCCGGAACCGAACAGCACCAACCCGATAATGTCCAGCGCATAGTTGCGGCTTTCGCGATAGTTCGGCAGGTGACGGTAGACCATCAACAGGCCGACGAAACCGATGGGGATGTTGACGAAGAAGAT
>JAXDQN010000087.1:0-3718 GCA_034667865.1 Gammaproteobacteria bacterium | reverse complement strand
ACATGGTTTATTTCCGGATGTGACATTTGTGCCATCGGGCGCGATGACTTTGGAGGCGGCTGTGGCGTATCGCGGCTTGCCGAATGTCGTTGGCGTCGGCGGCACATGGGCCGATTTGGACGGGATCATTACAGCAGGCGAGTGGTCGCGCGTCGAGGCGTGGGCGCGTCTAATATCTTCAGTGCAGGAAGATACCTAGAGATGGCAGTAAAGTCGCGATCGGCATGCAGCAGCGGCAGGTTGGATCGAGACGCTTAGAAGAGGGGCCTCAGCAGACAAGCAATCAGCACACCCCCAAACGTCGCCACCACCAAGGGACACAGCACAGCGTATGCAGGCCACATCGCGCCGGATCTCATGATTTGACGATAGGGCCAAAAACCGGGCACCGGTCCATATCGATACGCGATGCGCAGCAGCGGTATCAGTATCAATGATGCCGTGATGACCAGATGCTGCCGCAGGTACAAAGCCGCTACGGTAACCATGAGATCGATGCCGAGATAATCAACCAGCATCAGCAAGGCACGCGTTTCGGGCTCGAGTACCAAAAATAGCGCCAGCACGATGAGAACGGCGGCCGCCGGTGTCAACAGCTCGCGCACGCGAACATTGCCGCGCTGCTGCAGAGCATAAATCCCGATGAGTGCGCACAGAAATAATGTCATGTTATGGCCTGATGATCACCGGGGTTCCCAACTCCACCCGATCGTACAAATCCCTCATGGCTGCATTATCGAGGGCAATACACCCCTGCGTCCAATCGGGGCGCATAGCATAGGCCGTACCTTGGCCAGGATGCCCGTGGATGTAGATCTCTCCGCCCAGCCGGGTGTGCTGCGGCGGCATTTTGCACAGGTGCACGGCTTCCACGATCTGCGCATACTCCTTAAGTTCGATCAATCCGTCGCGCAAGCCTCGCTCCGCGTCCTCTGCATTCGGGTAACTCACGCAAAGGGACAGAAAAAACTTGCTGTGTGGATTCTTGGCGCAGACATAGAACTCACCCACCGGCGTCGCGCCATCGCCTTCGACGGTCTTCTCCGCATCGGGATTGCTGCCGAGGACGATGGCGTGGCGCTTCACCAACCCGGCCTCGGAGTGCAACTCCAAGACGCGGGCTCGCTTTGCGATTTCGATCCGGTAGGTCATGGCTCGCATTGTAGAATGCGCACCCGACTCATTTTTAGGTCCTTGTCATGAAGCCACTTTTGCAGAGCTGCGCCGCTGTCATTCTGGGTTTCTCGCTGCTGACCGTTGCCGGCGCCGATGCCCCGGTGCGCAAGCCCATTACTCACGAAGGCCTGTGGATGATGAAGCGGGTCGGAGCCCCCGTGGTGAGCCCGGATGGAAAATGGGTGGTGTACTCGGTGGCGGAACCCGCCTACGTGGCCGACAAGGCGGTCAACGATCTCTGGTTGGTGCCCGCCGACGGCTCGAAACCTCCGCGACGCATTACCAACACCAAGGCGGCGGAGGAGGGGATGGCATGGTCTCCGGACAGCGGCAGCATTGCATTCACCACCAAACGCGAAGGCGACGAGGTGGCGCAGGTCTATGTGTTGGACATCGCCCAGGGTGGCGAGGCGCGACGCCTGACCAATGTCTCTACGGGTGCCGAGAACCCACAATGGCGGCCCGACGGCAAGGCGATTCTGTTCGAGTCCAGTGTCTATCCGAATGCGCTGGACGATGAGGCCAATAAAAAGATCGCGGCCGAACGCAAGGATCGCAAGTACAACGTGCGAACCTACGAGCACTATCCGGTGCGTTATTGGAATCAGTGGTTGGATGATAAGCAGCCTACACTCATGGTGCAGGGTCTCGAGTCCGGATCCATTGCCAAGGACATTCTCTCGCCCACAGCCTTCGCGCACGTAGCTGGATTTTCCGGCGCCGAGACCGAAAGCAGCGTCACGCTGGCGCCGGTGTGGAGTCCTGACGGTGGCGAGGTGATTTTCACCGCCACGACCGAACGCTGGAACGCGGTACGCGGCCATGTGGGTTACCACCTGTACCGCATGGCGGCCGAGGGCGGCGCCGAGCCCGCCATGATCAGCCCGGTGTCGGGCGAATATGCAGACGCCAGCTTTAGCCCCGACGGCAAGATGCTGTATTTCCAGTACACGCCTCAAGATGAAGAGATCTACCACTTGGCGAAATTGCAGCGGGTGGCCTGGCCTGCGGGCGGAGCGGCCAGTCCGGTTGCGCAAGACTTCGATCGAGAAGCGGCCCGCTATGCCCTGACTCCGGATGGCAAGACGGTTTACTTGCTGGTGCCGGATGCCGGCAAGGAGAATTTATTTCGCGTAGCTGCGGCGGGCGGCAAACCAGCCTTGGTGATTGAGCCGGCGGTCGGCGGCTATACGGCCTTGAGCATTCCGCGCCGGGCCAAGCAACCGCTGTTGCTCGCCAGTTACGGCAGCGCGGTGAATCCAAGCGAGATCGTGCGAATCGATCCGGCCAAGCGCACGCATGCGAACCTGACCCAGGTCAACGTCGCGGCCGCCGCGGCCATCGACTGGCAATCGCCGCAGCATTTCTACTTCAGCAGCGCCAAGGGCCGCCGTATTCACAACATGGTGGTGCTGCCGCCATCTTTTGACGCGTCGAAAAAATATCCTCTGCTGGTGCTGATCCATGGCGGTGCGGCCAGCAATAATCCGGATCAGATCGGCCTGCGCTGGAACTATCACCTGTTGGCGGCGCCCGGCTATGTGATTTTGATGACCGACTACACCGGGTCGACCAGTTTCGGCGAAAAATTCGCCCAGGCGATCAAACTAGATCCGCTGAAAACACCCGGCGATGAAATCAATCAAGCGGTCGATGAAGCCATCGCGCGCTACTCCTTCATCGACGGCACGCGAATGTGCGCCGCGGGAGCCAGTTACGGCGGCCACCTGGCCAATTGGATCGAAGCGACGACGACGCGCTACAAATGCATCATCAGTCATGCCGGCGAAGTGGATTTGGCCAGCCAGTGGGGCACCAGCGACGGAAACTACGGTCGCGAGGTGACCAATGGCGGCCCACCGTGGGGCGGCAGCCCCATCTGGAAAGAGCAGAGTCCGATTACCTACGCAGCCAATTGGAAAACTCCCATGCTCCTGAGCATCGGTGAGCGGGACTTTCGGGTGCCGCTCAACAACACGCTGGAGAATTGGAGCGCTTTACAGCGCATGCAGGTACCCAGCCGACTGCTGGTATGGCCGGATGCATGGCACTGGATCACCAAGCCGGAGGACAGCCGCCATTTCTACGAGGAAGTACACGGCTGGCTGGCGATGCATCTGCAGGATAAACCGGCGGGCTAAGCGGTTGGCGGCGGCCGGTTGTGGCGCGCCTGCAGTTCAGCGATCACCTCGCCTAAGGACAATCCTTTGGCGTTGAGCAGGAGCAGAGTGTGGTAGAGCAAGTCGGCTGCCTCGCCGATGATTTCGCGGTCGGACTGCGCCACCCCCGCGAGCGCCAGTTCCAGACCTTCCTCGCCCACTTTTTGGGCGATGCGGGTGATGCCCGCATCGAGCAGCTTGGCCGTGTAGCTGCCGGCGGGCCGTTCGGCGATGCGCTGGGCGATGACCCGCTCGAGTTTTCCTAAGAAAGCGATGCGCTGCGCGTCTGATTGCGGCGCATCCTTGCCCCAGCAAGTGTCGGTGCCCGTGTGGCAGGCGGGTCCTTGGGGCTTGGCAAGGACCAGCAGAGCGTCCTGATCGCA
>JAXDQN010000086.1:0-5059 GCA_034667865.1 Gammaproteobacteria bacterium | reverse complement strand
TTGGCACGCGCGGCGCCTATACCCTACTCGTCGAGCCTCGCCACCTTGCCAATAGCTTCAAGGACAGCATCCTGCCGCCAGTATTCGCGACGCCGTATCTGGTGCTGATTTTGGAAAACGCAGCGTTAAATGCAATCAAGCTGTTTCTTGAGCCGGGCGAAAGCGCACTCGGCACGCGCATTGACGTAAAGCACACGGTGGCCACTCCCGTGGGTCGCACGGTCATCGGCCATGCTGAGGTGGTAGCAGCCGATAGCCGAAAGATCGACTTTCGGGTATGGGCCAGCGATGGCGCGGAGCAGATAGGCGTCGGAGTTCACGAGCGGACCGTTGTGTCAGTGACTCGGCTTGTCGAGAAAATGACAAGCAAATACGAGACCCCAAAAAAACCGGAATGACGTCTGAAAAACTGAAGTGCCGGGGGGGGTGGGAGGTACACTTCTGGACGTCATTCCGGACTGAATCGACTGGTACGCCGAACCTTACCTCGCGGCGAAGTTGGGCTCTTGTCGATTACTATTGTTTTTTGAAGAAATCTGCGACTTCTTGAGTGAGCGGTTGTGCGTACTATGGCTCCTTCACCACATATCCCTTGGCGCGCAGCTTATCCAGCAACCCGTCGATCGGGAGCGCGAGTACCGCAAAGGTACTGACGTTTTTATCAAGCGCCCTATCTACGGTCGACACCCAGAGATCTTCACTCTGAGACAAGGCCTTTTCGAATTGTTCGCGGATCTTGGGCGCGGTCAAGAAGGCGTTGGTGCAGGCCTCCCGCTCATCCGGGTACGGTAAGCTCTTCAGACCCTCCATATCACCCAGAGCCCAAAAATTGGCGCGCTTCACCATCGGTTGTAGGTCGATTTCCAGTCGATCGATGATCTTGGTGAAACAATCGATCTCCGCCGCGCGGGAGATCTTCTCGAGCTCCCGAATACTGCCCTTGGGATCTTCCAGGGGAATGGTGAGCGTGATCGGCTGGATGGCCACATGGTCTTTGCGAGCCTGCTTCTCGACCGCCTCCCAAACTATCGGCTGCGACGTCAGCCCGGCATGATCGATTGCGTGGCGATAAAGATCAAAAGCGGCCAGCATGGGTCGCTTTTTTTCATCATCTCCCGAGCCCAAATACTTGACCCGCAAACCCAGCCAACGAATGTACACATCGTGGGGCAGGACCTGCTCCAGATTCTGGCCATCCGGACTCTTCTCAGCGCGCAGCAATGAGGGAATAAGAGTGAGGCTGCGAAAGAAGCCCACATTGGCTTGGATCATCGGCGGCGCCAGCACAACTTGCGATTGTGCAATGCGTTGCTCCACTGTCTGGGAACGCCAGACCATCTTTTTCGGCAGTGGCTCCAACGAGGGCAAAATCCACAGATCGTGATTGCCCTTGGACACCTGCCAAATGCCGGGACCTGGGCGTTCGCCTTCCACCACCACTTCGTCGGGAGCAACCACCGCAGGTGCTGGGTTCGTAGGTGCAGGAGCCGTAGGCGTTTCTGCTTCGAAGGCCCAGCAACTGGACGTCATACCCAGAAGCACGCAATACCACATCACGGACCACAGACTAATCATGCGGCGAGAGTACACGCCAAACAGGGGGTGTGCTGCAAGGTGCCGTCCGCTGTTGACACGGAATAAATTCACTCCCTCTACAGTCCTTATCCGCATGCCGCGCAATTTTTGGGTGGCTACCTTGTAGGAGCCATTCCAGTGAACATAACAATTGAGCCAATGGGATTGACGCGCGCATTTCGGGCGTCTCTGATCGCATTCGCGGCAACCGTGTTCGCAGCCTTCGCGGCCCACGCCGGCAATGCCGGTCACATCGTGGTGGTGCCCCCCTCTGCACTGCCGGCACCCGCGCGAGAGTATTCAGAAGCGATGATGCTGCACGAAACCGCGAGCGGTAGAGCGTATCTTTATATCGAACAGGAACAAGGATCGAAGCTGGCGGTCTTGGATGTGACCAATGTGGCCAGAATCAAGGCTGAAAAGGTAGTGGCCTTGAATGTCCCAGGGCCGTTCGATTTTGTCGGAGCGGCGGGTAGTAGTACCGAATTGATCCGATTCCGCGGGACCGGCCAGCAAGCCGTGCTCGATTTGCACAAGGCGAAGACGCCCACGCTGGATCATCTGCCGAAATTGACAGCGACCGGTCGCGCCATTCCCCTGGGCGACGATGGACAGATGTTTACGAACCAGGCAAGCGAAGTAATGGAACCGGCGGAATATCAAATTGTGGATTCCGCCAGCCCGACGCCTTACAGAAAGATCGCCAATGTGAAGGGGGTCAAGCAAGAAATCACCAATAGCGAAACCGGAACGACTTTCTTGTTGGCTGAAGAAGGATTGTTCATCGTGCGCCGGCCCGCATTGGAAGCCAGCTTGGATCCGGCACCCACTAACTCGAGAAATTAAGCGCGGCAGCTGACTATCGTCTCAATCGATACCCCTCGACTGTAATCTGGCGACCATTTGCCTTTCTGGCAAGTGGTTGCCAAGCTCCTATCGCCGCGACACACTGTCGCTGAAAGCGCCTGACTGGGCGCATCAACAAGTAGAATAACCTTGCTGTGCGATAAATCGAGGAGCTGGTGATGCGTCAATACGGATTCCTGATTCTGGCGGCCTTGGCCGTGTTCAGCGCGGTGCCGCAGACGGCGCGGGCGGCTGATCCTGCACCCAAGATCCAAGCTTGCCCGAAGGACGATAGCGGACTCACGCTGCCGGCGGGCTTTTGCGCCACCATATTCGCTGATGGCATCGGCCATGCGCTCCACCTTGTGGTCTCCTGCGGCAACGTGGTCTACGTGAACACGTGGTCCGGCCGTTACTACGGCAACGACAAACCGCATGACGGCGGCTTTCTGGTGGCATTGAAGGACACCAAAGGCAGCGGAAAAGCCGATGTGATTGAGCGCTTCGGCGAGACCGTCCAGAGCGGCGGCGCGGGCGGCACGGGCATCGGCATCTACGATGGCTGGCTGTATGCCGAACTCAACGACAAAATTCTCAAGTACCAGATGACCAAGGGCGCGCTCACGCCGCAGGGCAAGGCGCAGGTGGTTGTGAGCGGCCTACCGCTGAGCGGTGACCATCCCATGCATCCATTCGTGATCGATCCGAAAGGAGACATGTATGTGGACGTCGCCACCGCCACCAATGCCTGCCAGGAAAAGAACCGTACCCTGAAATCGCCGGGAATCAGTCCCTGCACCGAACTCGAAACCCGCGGCGGCATCTGGCTGTATAGCGCAAAAAAGATCAACCAGGTGTTCTCGCCTTCTGAGCGCTACGCCACCGGTATTCGCAATGGCGAGGGATTTGGACTGGATACCGCGGGACACCGGCTATTTGTCACTCAACACGGCCGCGATCAGTTGCACACCAACTGGCCGGACGTCATCAAGGACGCTGACCAAGAGGCCACGCTGCCCTCCGAAGAGGTCTTGCTGCTCAGAAAAGGTGGCGACTACGGTTGGCCGCAGTGCTACTACGATCCGTTTCAGAAATCCTTGGTGCTGGCGCCTGAATATGGCGGCGACGGAAAAACCGTGGGCCTGTGCGCTCAAAAGACCGCGCCAGCCGCGATCTTCCCGGCGCATTGGGCTCCCAATGGCATGCTGTACTACGCGCAGAAGGACTTTCCCGATCGCTACCGCAATGGTTTGTTCATTGCGTTTCACGGATCGTGGAACCGCGCGCCCTACGCGCAAAGCGGCTACAACATCGTGTTCCAGTCCTTATCGGGTGACACGGCCTCCGATCACTGTGAAATCTTTGCGGACGGCTTTTCAGGGGCCGACAAAACACCGGCCAAGGCGGCGCATCGCCCCGACAGTCTCGCCTTAGGTCCGGATGGCGCTTTGTACGTCACGGATGATGTGGCCGGGCGCGTCTATCGCATCGTCTACCAGGGCGGCGCGGATGCGGCCGCGGCGAAGACCACTGCCTGCCCGAGCCCCACCGCGCCGGCAGGACCGATTGCTGCTGCCAATGCCCAACCGCCGGAGGGAACACATCCGGATGCGGGCGCGGAATCAGCCGCCCTCAATGCGCCCCCGGGCACGACGCCTGCGATGGTTGCGCGTGGCGACCGGGTGTTTCATGGTCTCGACGGCGGAGCAACATGCACCGGCTGTCATGGAGCGACCGCGACGGGCTCGACGCTGGGCCCGAATCTGATTACCACCCAATGGCTGTGGAGCGACGGCAGTTACGCCGGAATTGCCGCAACCATTGCACAAGGGGTGGCACAGCCGAAACAGTTTCGCTCTCCCATGCCCGCCATGGGCGGCGCTCAACTGAGCAGCGACCAGGTCATGGCCGTGTCGGCGTATGTGTGGGCGCTGAATCATCCCAAAGCGCCAGCGGCTTCAAAACCGGCGAACACCGGAGACTTGTTGGTGCCTGGCGAGCGGATATTTCCTGAGAGCATCACCTCATCGGCGGACGGCCGCATCTTCATCGGCAGTATAGGTGCGCGCCGCGTATTTGTTGTCAAACCAGGCAAGTCGACCGCAGAATCTTGGACCGAGGTTGGGAGCGAAGCTCCGGTGGGCGTGTTCGGCGTCTTCGCCGACGACAAGTCCAACACCTTGTGGGCCTGCTATGCCGCTGTTGGCCCTAACGGCGCGCCTTCCGCGGCCGCTGCCTACGATCTGCAAACCGCAAAGCTCAAAGCACGCTATGTACTGCCCACCGCGGGCGCATTTTGCAATGATATTGCGGTTGGTGCGGACGGTGCGGTTTACGTGACCGACACCAGCAATAACGAGATCGATCGACTCGAGGTAGGCAGTCAAACTCTCGAGGTGTGGGCCGGAAATGGCGCCTTTGGGCCCAAGGGCAGCGGCGTTGACGGAATTTCGATTCTCGACCATTACGTATTCATCAATACCTTAAACAGCAGCAAGATCTTCGAGGTCGCCTTGGGCGCCGATGGGCAAGCGGGCGCGATCAAGGAAATAAAACTCGATCGCGCCATTGAGCGGCCTGACGGCATGCGCGTTCATGGTGGCAAGATTCTGTTGGTGGAGAGTGGTGGCCCGGGACG
>JAXDQN010000085.1:0-4270 GCA_034667865.1 Gammaproteobacteria bacterium | reverse complement strand
TGAAAGGCCTGGAATGGCTGCAGAATTGGCGTGAACAGCGGCGCGAACTGTCATCCGGCAAGGAACGCAAACAAGCGCGTCAAGAAGTGGTGCGCGAGGAGCAAAAGAAGGTCGCTATTCGGCCGCCGCCGCGCATCGAAGCGCCGGCCCCGGCTCCGCAGAAAAGCGAACGGGTGGAACGGGAACGCCAGGTGCCGCTGTTCGATGCGCCGAAGTCGAGCGAACTGCCCGCGCTGAACTTGCTCGATGAACCAGGCGCGCGCGAGCAATCCTATTCGGATGAGGCGCTGGAGGCCATGTCGCGCCTGGTCGAGATCAAGCTGCGCGATTTCGGCATCGAAGTCGAGGTCGTGGCGGTGCTGCCCGGACCCGTCATCACACGCTTTGAGCTGCGTCCGGCGCCGGGCGTCAAGGTCAGTCAGATCAGCAATCTGTCCAAGGATTTGGCGCGCGCGCTGTCCGCGATCAGCGTGCGTGTGGTGGAGATCATCCCCGGCAAATCCGTGGTGGGACTGGAGATTCCCAACGAGAAGCGCGAAATCGTCACCTTGGGCGAAATCATCAAGTCCAAACCTTACGATGAGGTCAGCTCGCCGCTGGCCCTGGCGCTGGGCAAGGACATCGGCGGCGTGCCCATCGTGGCGGACCTTGCCCGCATGCCGCATCTGTTGATCGCCGGTACCACGGGTTCGGGAAAATCGGTGGGCATAAATGCCATGGTCCTGAGCCTGGTCTACAAGGCGACCCCCGAACATGTGCGCATGATCATGATCGACCCGAAGATGTTGGAACTCTCGGTGTATG
This sequence comes from Gammaproteobacteria bacterium, assembly GCA_034667865.1. Taxonomy (GTDB): domain Bacteria; phylum Pseudomonadota; class Gammaproteobacteria; order Steroidobacterales; family Steroidobacteraceae; genus Bog-1198. Next base: position 3,466 of record JAXDQN010000085.1, on the reverse strand, counting down.
AGGGCATTCCGCATCTGTTGGCGCCGGTGGTGACCGATATGAAGCAGGCGGCGAACGCGCTGCGCTGGTGCGTGGCGGAGATGGAGCGCCGCTATCAACTCATGTCGATGCTGGGCGTGCGCAACATCGGCGGCTTCAATCGCAAGGTCAAGGATGCGGCAGACAGCGGCAAGCCCATCAAGGATCCGATTCGCATGCAGAAGATTGCCCAGGGCGTGCCGGGCATCGTGGCGGAGGACGTCGAGGATTTGACCAGCCTGCCATTCGTCGTGGTCATCATCGATGAGTTGGCCGATCTGATGATGATCGTCGGCAAGAAGGTCGAGGAGCTGATCGCGCGCCTGGCGCAAAAGGCGCGCGCCGCGGGCATCCATTTGATTCTGGCCACGCAGCGGCCTTCCGTGGATGTCATCACCGGCTTGATCAAGGCCAACATCCCGACGCGCATCGCCTTCCAAGTATCGGCAAAAGTGGATTCGCGCACCATTCTGGATCAAAGCGGCGCCGAATCGCTGCTGGGGCACGGCGATATGCTGTACCTGCCGCCGGGCACGTCCATTCCGACGCGCGTGCACGGCGCCTTCGTCTCCGATCAAGAAGTGCATCGCGTGGTCGCGGGCCTGAAGGCCGCCTCGCCGCCGGTGTACATCGACGAAATTCTCGAAGGTCCGCGCAACCCCATCCCCGGCTTCCCGTCGGATGACGAGGAGAACGGCGAAGGCGGCGCAGCCGAGGCGGAATCAGATCCTCTGTATGACGAAGCTGTGCGCATCGTCACCGAAACGCGCAAGGCCTCCATCTCAGGCGTGCAACGCCGCCTGAAGATCGGCTACAACCGCGCGGCCCGATTGGTCGAAGCGATGGAAGCCGCCGGTTTGGTAGGTCCGCTGCAATCGAACGGCAACCGCGAAATTTTTGGCGCGGCGCCTCCGCAGGATTGAACATGAAACGATTCGCAGCCTTCATCGCAGCGGCAGGCCTGGCGCTTGGTGCTACCACGCCGAGTTTCGCCACGGCAACGACCGATGTGGACAAGTATCTGGCGGGCCTGGCCAGCTGGTCGGCGGATTTCACGCAGACCATCGATGACGGTCACGGCAAGATCATGCGCAGTGCGGCCGGAAAACTCTACCTGCAAAAGCCCGGCAAGTTTCGCTGGGACTACGTCGAGCCCTCCGAGCAGCTGATCCTGGCCGATGGCAAGCGCATCTGGTTCTATGACAAAGATCTGCAACAGGCCAACTTGCGTGACATGGATGCTACCCTCGCCAGCACGCCGGCGGTGCTGCTGTCCGGCGGCGCCTCGGTGGGCGGCCAATTCGATGTGACTGCCTTGCCTCCCAGTGACGGTATGGAGTGGTATCAACTCATCCCGAAGCGCGCGGACACTGATTTTCAGTTGGTGCGCATCGGCTTCACCAAGGGCGAACTGACCTCGATGTTTCTGGCCGACAAATTGAATCAAGTGACGCAGCTGACGTTCTCGCATTCGCAGCGCAATGCGAAATTCGCACCGGATCTGTTTACGTTCGTGCCGCCCAAGGGAGTCGATGTGATCGGACGCGGCGACAAGTGACCGGCGACGGGACCTACCGGCCGCTCGCTGATCGTTTACGTCCCCAGAGTCTCGACGAATACGTCGGGCAGGCGCATTTGCTGGGAGCCGGCGCACCGCTGCGCCGCGCCCTGGAGTCCGGCCATCCCCACTCGATGATTCTGTGGGGACCCCCGGGAACCGGCAAAACCACCTTGGCGCGATTGGTGGCCAATGGTGCGCATGCGGAGTTCGTGGCGCTGTCCGCCGTACAAGCCGGCATCAAGGACATTCGCGCCGTGGTCGAACAGGCCCGCGCCCTGCGCGGCACTCGCGACACCGTGCTATTCCTCGACGAGGTGCATCGCTTCAACAAGTCGCAGCAAGATGCATTCCTACCCTATGTCGAAGATGGCACGCTGATTTTTATCGGCGCCACCACCGAGAATCCATCCTTCGAGGTGAACAACGCCTTGCTGTCGCGCGCTCGCGTGTACGTGCTCAAGTCCTTGGAGGCCGCGGATTTGAGCCTTCTCACGGATCGGGCGCTGGCCGATTCCGCGCGTGGTTTGGGCGAACTGCATCTTAAGATCGACGCCGATGCGCGCGAGCTGCTGTTGTCCGCCGCCGACGGCGATGCGCGGCGCCTGTTGAATCTATTGGAGACCGCCGCAGACCTGGCCGCCGTTCAAGGGTCGGAGCGCCGCTTGGATCTCGACACCACCCGTGCCGTGATCGGCAGCACCTATGTGCGCTTCGATAAAGGCGGCGAGAATTTCTACGACCAGATTTCAGCGCTGCATAAGGCGGTGCGCGGCAGCGACCCGGACGCGGCCCTGTATTGGCTGTGCCGCATGCTGGCCGGCGGCTGCGATCCTTTGTATGTGGCGCGCCGCGCGCTGCGTATGGCCAGCGAGGACATTGGAAACGCCGATCCGCGCGCGTTGACCCTGGCACTGGAGGCGTGCGCCGTTTACGAGCGGCTCGGCAGCCCTGAAGGTGAGCTGGCAATCGCGCAGGCGGTGGTATTCATGGCCAGCGCCGCGAAGAGCAATGCGGTCTACGCGGCCTACAATGCGGCCATGGAAGACGCCAAAAATCTGGGTTCGCTCGAAGTGCCGCTGCACCTGCGCAACGCACCGACCAAGTTGATGAAGGAGATCGGTTACGGCAAGGGCTATCGGTATGCACACGATGAGCCGGAAGCCTATGCTGCTGGCGAGCGCTATTTTCCCGATGCCATGCCCGATCGCCGCTATTATCAGCCGGCGCCGCGCGGCCTGGAAATCAAAATTGGCGAAGCCCTGCTGGCGCGCCGGTCTCGCGATGCGAAGGCGCGGGATGCCGGCAAGTCGTGACACTGGTACTTCGTTTAAGATAGCCCACTCATTTGAAGGAAGTTAACCGTGCTTGATTCCAAGCTGCTGCGCAGCGATTTGCCCGGCGTCGCCGCCGCACTGGCGCGTCGTGGCTTCGTTTTGGATACAGCCGCATTCGGCGCGCTCGAAGAGCAGCGCAAGGCCGTGCAGATCGAAGCCGACCGCCTGCGTGCCGAACGCAATGCCGGCGCCAAGGCCGTCGGCATGGCAAAGGCCAAGGGACAGGATGTGGCGCCGCTATTAGCCGCCGGCGAAGACTTAGGAAGGCAGGTACAGGCGGCCGAAGCGCAGCTCGAGGCGATTCAGTCGCAGCTCAGCGCCCTGCAACTGGGGCTGCCGAATATTCTCCACGCCAGCGTGCCGGACGGGCGCGATGAAAGCGCCAATGTCGAAGTGCGCCGCTGGGGCACGCCGCGCCAATTCAATTTCGATGTGAAAGATCATGTGGCGCTGGGCGCACCCTTGGGAATGGACTTCGAGGCGGCAGGAAGGATCTCCGGAGCGCGTTTCGTGGTGATGACCGGAGTGCTGGCCAAGCTGCATCGGGCCTTGG